>JAXHVQ010000189.1:0-9024 GCA_034189065.1 Cyanobacteriota bacterium | reverse complement strand
TTAAAAAGAGAAGTCGTCAGCGAGGTAATTCTCTTCAACAATTTAAATTGAACTCAGCATCTATAGACGTAGAAGTACAAAATGATTTGCTTTTTGACGTTTAATTATGCCCACCTACTTACACCCAGAACGGTCATGGCTTAACGACCAATCAAACGAAATGAAAATACCCAATAGCGATCGCGCTATCATTGAGTAATCGAAATTAACAGATTATTTACTGAATCCCGAACACAGACGAGGAGGTTCTCAAGCTAGGCTACTGATTCAATTCGGCTATTCTCAAGAAAACTGGCAGCAATTAGAAAAGGATATTCGCAATTTCCACCTAACTGCAGATATTGATATCATCAAAGAAACAGCCTATGGAGTCCGATATGAAATCAGTGCATATCTTTCCACGCCTATCGACAGGCAACTTCTGGTAAGAACAGTTTGGCAAATCGATACGAATGCTGATTTTCCCCGCTTGATTACGTTAATTCCCGATTAGTTATCAGAGAATATTATGAACGACGAACTTTATTCAGATATTATTTTGTTATGCGATCTTCCTGAAGAAGGACTTTATGCAGGAGATATTGGGACGGTTGTCGAACAACATCACGTTAAAGGACTAGAACCCGGTTATAGCGTTGAGTTCTTTGATATGTTAGGAAATACAGTAGCGGTTGCTACATTACCTGGAAGTTCCTTCCGCACGCCGACTCATGCAGATCGCCCTACAGTCAGACTGGTTAGCAATACCGCTGCGTGAAGAGTCATGTTAGATATTACATTTTACTCACAAGATAAAGAGGAAACCGAGATCGTCGAAGTTTCCGAAGATTTTTACGAATGGTTGGCTCGCTCCGAGTTTGCTAAAATTGGCAAATCTGAAGTCCAGAAAATGAAAGTAGATGGAGAACCGATAGAAGTTCCTGTTGTTTCACTTGAAGGTCTAAATCGCCAACAACTGAGTGACTTCTTTCGCGATGCCATTGTTGAAGAGAGCGACGAAATGCTCAATCAATTTCTACGTTCTCAGTCAAAGGAAGAATATCGAGACGCGACTCATAAACTATCATTGCTGCAAAGACTACGAAAACCCATTGAGAACGAGCAATACAAATACTTGCAACGCTATTGAGTTTTTCGAGGTAAACTAAAATGATAGAGCGTGCAATTAAATTGCTTGATGTAATAGCTTTAACCGTCGATCTACCTGAATACCATTTGTGGCGCGGACAAGTCGGCACAGTCGTTGAAATTTTGGCAGGGGGTGAAGCGTTTGAAGTGGAATGCGCGCGATCGCGTCCGCCAATTAGACGACATTCCAATAGAAAGTATTCAAGAAAATTTAACTTTGATAAACATCGCGCCGATGTCTCACTCGCGTAATTCGGAGCGCTTTCTCTGAATCATCAATTTCGTAAACTGCGCGGTAATCTCCAATACGAATTCGATACAGATTTTCGTCCCCTTTTAACTTAGTAACACCATCAGGACGGGGATGAAAACGCAACTGTTCTATTGCTATGCCAACTCGTTGTTTTATATCTTTGGGCAGTCTCCGAAATTCCTTCGCGGCTGAGTTTTTAAAGCAGAGCGTGTATTCAATTTCTTCTTTCACTTTTATCCTGTTCTAATTCTGCCTTCAGTTCCTCCCAAGACACTTCGGGTTCGTCTCGACGAGAGCGAGACACGACCAGATCGTAAAAATCCTCCCATAACTCTCCCCATTCTTCCAAATCAATCAAAACTGCTTTTTTTCCCGCTTCATCGACGATAAATTGAATCCCTTTCATCTTTTGCTCCTTAACAAATTATAGACTTCTTGATTTCTTCAAACTTTCTGACCGTATTTAAAGAATAAAAACGTTCTCCACATCGCTGACAGACAATTGAATCTACCATTAAAATAGCAGTATTATCGCCACCGTGCAAAACTTCAACGACTTCTTTTTCCACAACATTGCCACCGCAAACAGGGCATCGTTCGATAGGCATCATGACTCTCTCCTCTTTGTGTACCCGTCGCTCCATCGAGTCGAGTCGGGACGGTAAACTGTAATTAATACAGCCCAGCCCGTATCTTGATTATATGCCCAGACACTATGAATTGGTTCGTCATTCTCATTTTTACTAAAAATCAGATAGCATCGTTATCTTTTAGAGGAAACCGACAGCGATCGCAAAGCAGATACACTTACAAATCTGTCGATTTGGGGCGCGATGTCGTTCCGATACGCGCTGCGCGATCGCATTATGGTGCTACACTAATTCTTTATCGTTTACAGTAAATCGATAAATTCTTCAACTGTCAATTCAGCATCGCGCAAAATTTTACGAAGTAATCCCTTCCCAACGTTTTTACCAGAGTGCTTAGGAATCGTTATCGCACGTCCGTCTTCACGCTTCATCCGTACATGAGAGCCTTTTTGACGAGTGACCTTAAAATCAATCTTAGTTAAAGCATCAATAACCTGTTTCCCCGTAACGGTTGGTAGTTGTGGCATTAGACCATTACCTTTTTAATGCCCACAAAATCAACCAATACTTCGCTTTTTTCTTCTAAACAAAGTTCAATAACTTCTTTTATATTGACCATTAATTCATCTAGGGTTTCTCCTTGTGAGTAACATCCTTTGATTTGAGGGACTTCTCCAATATAATACCCATCTTCGTCCCGTTCAATAACAACAAAAAATTCCTGTTTTTCTTGCCACATTAATCTAGCTCCGAATTGCCATGTCCAATTCCTCGATTATATCGCTAATCCTAAATTTATATCATAAAGAAGTATTTCTGACTGGTGGTTTATCCCGCGATCGCATTATAGTGCTATACTAATTCATTGCTACTCTCCAGCCAACTTTAAAACCTCCGCGTACAAAGCTTCGCGCACCCAAAAACCGCGATCGCGCAAATCGTCCAATAGCGGTTTCACTTGCAGAATAATTCCCCGTTGTTTGGCAGCCAATAGAATGCCAAGGAGTCCAATCGCCTCCAAACCGAACCGTTTTGCTTCATTTCTGCCTCGTCGTTCGTCGATAATCAGTCGATTTGCGTTTAACTCAACAGCAAGCGTAATTGCTTCAGCTTCACCCGCATCCAAGTTCGTTTGTAGCGTTCGCAGCAGTTCGAGATTGGTGACAGGTCGAATTTCAATCCAGTCAAGGGTTTGAACTGCTACCACTGCGGGATCGGTTGTGCCTGCATTACGTAATTCTTAGATTACAGTATTAGGAATAACAATCTTGCCATAAAGCTGTTGCAACAATCCTAACCGTCCAATTGCTGCCAAATTATTAATGGGTGATGTATTGCTAACAACAATCATCGCCAGTCATTCGCTTCTAGAATTTTCACGTCTTCTCTGAGTTCAGCAAGATCGTAATGAAGAGAAATTTTGCGACGCGCAAGCAATCTTTGGAACTCAAGCTGATTCATCCGAGCAAACTGACTCGCCTGTCCGAGGGTGAATCGTTCTTGTTGAAAAAGCAAGACGGCAATTTCTGTCAGCAATTCAGCGTCAGACATCTGGAGTTGCTGTAGGACTTCATTGGAAATAACAACGCTCATCGATAACCTAACTTTATTTACGAATACTTCCAAGTCTAGGATAAGCGATCGCCTCGGGACGCACTTACGAGTCTCTTGGTTTGCGACGCGATGTCGTTCCGATACGCGCAGCGCGATCGCATAATGCTGCTACACTTTGAGTGTTAACCTGGCATTTCTCTTATTGATGTAGCCGATTTAGTCTAGGAGAGCCAAAAATTTCAATTCAAACCACTTCCTCGGCAAAATTCGCCCGACGTACAAAATGAAACGGTCCGGCGATAGACCCCCAAACCAATTCGTCGGTTTCCGGATCGCGTCCGATATCGTAGCTGATTAGCTTCTGTGGGTCGATTTCAAAGCTGTTGTCGAGATAGGTTGTTTTTCCCTTCCGCTCCACAATACAAGCCTTCCCGGGCTTGATATACCCCTTAAAACAGCTTCCCATCCAATCGACGAACATATCGCATCCCGGCAATTTCTCCAATTGATCGGCGGTAAGGGTTTGGAGGCGGTCTAAGTCCCGCGATGCGCCGTAAAATTTCTCCTGGTCGATGACTTTATAATTTTCCAACTCAATGCGATCGCCTGCAAGAACCAATTTTAACACCCGCAAACGATAAGGCTGATTGAGCATAAAATCATAGGCTTGTTCCAAAAATAAACTTGCGCCGTCGAGGAGTTCCGTTGGCAGCGGCCTCATGCACACGCGAATATGTGCGAAAAAGGGCGGATTTTCCAAAGCTTGCTCTTGGTTGCTAAAGTCGGCAGCCATCCAACGGGCTAAAGTTTGAATATCGGTGGCGTGAGTCATAGATTTGCGATAAGAAATGTTACATTCGCGGTTCGCACCTCAAGCTTATTGTACAAAACAGTGGATTTTCCGAGGCGTAATTTTTCGTAGGCACTGACAGTCATTCCGCGACAGAGTTATCTTAATAAAGAAGCGGTGGAACGAAAATCCCAAATAAGCAAGCAAGCAAGATGCCCCAACTGATTTTAGAATGGCGAGAGGGCGATCGCATCAAAACCCAAACCGTCCGCGATCGCCAAGCCAGCAAAAACCCCGGAACCGTCCGCCTCGGACGCGATCCTTTACGCTGCGACGTGACAATTAGCGATCCCACAGTTTCGGGACTCCACGTCGAAATCTATTTCAACCCCCAACAACATCAGTTTATCCTGCGCAATTTGCGTCCGAGCAACCCCCCTCTCATCGACGGACGCGCGCTTCCGGCTGGAGAAGTTATCCTGGGTTTGGGCAGCAACTTACAATTGGGACAAATTCAAATTACTGTGACTAGCGTTCATCGCGCAGGCATTAATCTCAACACCGCGCCCACTCTCCTCTTCAACTCGCCCCAACAAGCACTTCGACCGCCTGTTGTCAACCCTCCCCAAGCACCTCAACCGCCTATTGTCAACTCTCCTCAAGTGCCTCAGCCAAACTTGCCCCATTCCCATCCCCCAGCGCCTCAACCCCTCGCTTACGGGTTACAATGTCCCAACTGCCATCGCATTTCAACTTACGATCGCATCGATCTCGGCTGTCCGTGGTGCGGAACCTCTCTCGCTGCGGCTGCTAGCATCGCCATTAATTAGGTTTTAGGTTTTAGGTTTTAGGTTTTAGAACTAATGTAAGCATTCAGCCGTCAGCTTTCAGCTTTCAGCTTTCAGCTAAATGGATAACGTAAGCATAAGCTGTTGGTGCTTTTAAACTGCGACGCTAAATTCTCCAGAAGGCAGCTATGCTGAAGGCAGAGGGCAGAAGTGGATACCCAATTTAAATGCGCGACAGCTTAGGAGCTTTTTCCCATACTTTCAATTCTCTAAAGTTTCTCGATTTTCAATTCTCCCGTTCCAGATTTGTTTTAAGCTGATGGCTGACGGCTGATGGCTGAATGCTTACGAACCAATGACCAATGACGAATCTTTTTGAACGCCTTGCGCCGTTTCTCCAAGACTATATCTACGCCCAAGGTTGGACAGAATTGAGGCAGGTGCAAATTGAAGCCTGTCGCGTCATTTTCGATACCGATGCCCATCTCCTCCTCGCAACGGGAACGGCTTCGGGTAAAACAGAAGCGGCGTTTCTCCCCATCCTGACTAAGCTGCACGAAAACCCTTCAAGTACCGTCGGCGTTCTTTATATTAGCCCCATTAAAGCCTTAATTAACGACCAGTTTGAACGCCTCAGTCATTTGTTGCAACAAACTCATACCGAAGTTTGGGCGTGGCATGGGGATATTGCCCAAAGTCGCAAGCGTCGCCTCCTCAGACAACCCCAAGGGATTTTACAAATTACCCCCGAATCGCTCGAAAGTTTGCTCATCAATCAGTTTAGCGAACTACCTCGTTTATTTGCAGATTTGCGTTTTATTGTCATCGACGAGTTACACGCATTTATGGGTTCGCAACGGGGATGTCAAATTCTCTGCCAACTGTCTCGTCTCGCTCCGTTGATCAAGCAACCCGCCCGTCGCGTTGGTTTGTCGGCGACTTTGGGCGATTATACCTTAGCAAAACAGTGGTTGCAAGGGGGGACGAACCAACTTGCGATCGCGCCGGAAACCGAAGCAGCAAAACGTCCCGTCCGCCTCGCTGTCCAACATTTCGCCATTGATGGAGATATTCCCTTTGAGTCTTCTTTTCCATCCTCCCCTAACTCTCTTAATCAGGGGGGAGATAAGAAAGAGTTCCTTCACAATGAAGGAGATGGAGAAAAATCCCTTCATCAGGGAGGAGATAAGGAAAATTCAACTTTTGCTTATTATCGCTATCTCTTCGACAGCAGCAAAGGGAAAAAATGTCTCATCTTCACCAATAATCGTAGCGAAACCGAAGCGATCGCGCTCCATCTCCGTCAAATTGCCAAAACTCAAAACTTCCCCGATATCTATCACGTTCATCACGGCAGTATTTCAGCGATTTTACGCGAAGATGCCGAAGCCGCTATGCGCCAAAGTGGTCCTGCCGTCATCGCCGCCACCCTCACCTTAGAACTGGGGATCGATATCGGTCAACTCGAACGAGTGATTCAAATCAATTCTCCCTTTTCCGTCGCCAGTTTCCTACAGCGTTTGGGACGAACGGGGAGGCGAGGAACCCCAGCCGATATGCGCTTCGTTTGTACCGAAGCCGAGTTAACCGGCGACGAATTGTTTCCCGCCGAAATTCCTTGGAATTTGTTGCAATGTATCGCAATTATTCAACTTTATCTCGAAGAACGCTGGATCGAACCCATTCAACCCCCAAAGTATCCATTTAGTTTACTTTACCATCAAACTCTGAGTATTTTGGCGGCAAAGGGAGAACTTTCTCCCTCAGTTTTGGCGAAAGAAGTGTTAAACTTGCCAATTTTTGGAGCAATTTCCCGCGAAGATTTCCAGCAATTTCTCCGGTATCTCGTCGATATCGATCATTTACAAAAAACGGAGCAAGGAGGCGTAATAATTGGCGTAACTGGCGAGAAATTTGTCCGTCACTTCAGTTTTTATGCTGTATTCTCCGATACCATCGAATATACCGTCAGAGGCGAATCGGGCGCGATCGGCAGCATTTCTATTCCACCAACGGCGGGACAAACTTTTTCTCTCGCCGGTCGAACGTGGGAAGTCCTCGATATTGATACGAAACGAAGAAGTATTTTTGTAAAACCTGTCGAAGGAATTGCTAAAATGTCGTGGCGCGGTCGCGGTCGCGGCGAAATTCATACTAAAGTTTTACAAAAAATGCGTCAAATTTTATGTGGAGAGACTCAGTATCCCTATCTTCTCGATTCGGCGAAGGAACGCTTGGAACGAGCGCGCCAACACGCAAAATTAGCACGATTAGACTGCGAAAAAATTGTCAGTCTCGACGATGGGATGTGTTGTATTTTTCCTTGGTTGGGAACCGTTGGTTTCGATACCTTCGAGCGAGTTCTTCAGTTATTTGTGCGCGAGGTTGTGGATATTCAGAAGTTACAAGCAAAATCGCCTTATTACTTCCTCGTTCGCTTGGGGAAAAATACCGCGATCGCCGATTTACAACACGCTTTAATTGAGTTTTGTAACAAAGGCTTGACAGAAGAAGAGATTGTTGCATTTGAAAACGCGCCGAGATTGCATAAATACGACGAATTTATTCCCAACAATCTTTTGCGAAAAGCCTTTGCCGCCGATTATTTAGATGTTGGGGAACTTCAGTTTTAGAAGGCTGAATTCGCCTCTGGTAACTTAAAGTAGGGCGGGCATTGGCTCAAAAGGCTAAAATAAAACATATTCTCTCAAATCGGCAATGCCCACCACAGATGAACAGCGGATAAGGCGAATTCAAGAAAAAAGCAGTCGCGCTCTTGTTAAAATAAATGACGCTTTTGTTAAAATAACCGGACTGACCCTACACGACTCTTATGGCAGAAATCGACTCAAATTAAGCCAATTCGAGCGAGCAAGAGTCATGTCTGGCGTTAAGGTGTGGTGGGCAAGGTAAGTTGAAGAAAGAATTGGTATCGCTAAATTCAATAACCTTACCCACCCTACGGAACTAATGTTTCCTTGCCGAAACTCGTGCATGGGAGTTATACTCAAACTCTATCCAATAGAACATCTCCCCAATGACTTTAAAATACAATGCTTGTAAGAATTAGTAGACTTTGAGTTGTATTTGTTATGACATTAACATCCCGTATTGTTCATAGCGATCCCGATATTCTAGGAGGAACTCCAGTTTTTGTTGGAACTCGCGTGCCAATGAGAACCTTACTTGATTATCTTGAGGCTGGCGATTCATTAGAGGTATTTTTAGACCACTTTCCCAGTGTTAGTCGAGAACAAGCGATTGCAGCTCTTGAATTAGCAAAAGAAATGTTGACAGCCTATGCGAATCCTGCTTGATGAGTGTACCCCACGCCCTTTGAAGCGCGAGCTTGTCGATTACGAGGTACGCACAGTTGTCGAGATGGGATGGTCTGGGTAAAAGAACGGTGAATTGCTGAGACTTATGACCCAGCAGGGTTTCGTGATTCTCCTTACCACAGATCAAAATTTGCGTCATCAACAAAATTTACAGCAAGCAAGAGTGGCAGTTGTTGTTCTTATAGCGCCCAGTAACAAGCTTTCCGACTTACTTCCCCTAATGCCAGATGCTCGTAGCGCGTTGGATACAATTGCTCTAGGCGAAGTCATTGAAGTTGGAGGTTCTTAATTGTTAGTTCTATGGCGAGCGATCGCATTTTGAGTAAGGGATATTTAAGACCGCGCGATCGCGTATTGGCTGTTGCACGGGAGCGCAATTGATACCAAAGTATCTGTAGCGATTTGTCTTGCCGCTTTGTCGTCCAAAATGACTAAATTAGCTTTCAGTTGTTCTGCTAGTAGAATAGGGCTTGCTGAAAAAGTTGTTGAGCCAAAGCCTCAAAAAGTGGGCTGAAAAAACATAAGCTAAGTAGGAATAAAGCGAAGCTTTATATAAATTTAAATAATCGGTAAATCCCTCTTT
>JAXHVQ010000188.1:0-9090 GCA_034189065.1 Cyanobacteriota bacterium | reverse complement strand
CAAGGGGTTTTGACTCATTTTAACGATAATTCGTCCTTTCCCATCAATTTTTTCGGGACTCTCTTGTGGTTAGTTTCCCCTTGCTGTCTGGCTTTAGGCTTTTTTCAGCAAGCCCTAAATAAGTGACCTACTTCCAATAGTGCTTTAACCTCAGATGCCGTAAGGCGTTGATCGCAGTCATAAAATAGCACTGAAGCGCCAACTACGAACAGTCGAGCGCCTCATTTCCCTGGCCTTCAGCCTAAATACGCTGTAGCCTCGGACACAGTAGGGCGCGATCGCTTCTTAAGTTCTGATAGTCAAACGATATTCAAGCGGTACTATAACCTTACAATCTATTCCCTAACGGAGCGAACCGGGAGGGGCTAAAGCCCCTACTACAAACGACAAACGACTTAAAAATGCCAGGAGGCGGACTTGAACCGCCGACACGAGGATTTTCAGTCCTCTGCTCTACCAACTGAGCTATCCCGGCAAAATGGCGTTATTTCGCACTTAGCTTAACTACTGTAGCAGGAATTTCGGCACTTGGCAAGAATTTTGAAAAAAGTTTGCCGAGAAGTTGAGAGTGGGGGCTCTCCCTTCAGGAAAAATGCCCCCGAAACGGGCAAAACCCAATAGAATTCCCTTAAGATTCGCGTCTGAGGGCAAATTCAACCTGTTTAAACTCTTGTTTGAGGCGCTTTTTCAATTTTTCCGAAAGGGGACGAGTGCCGTAGGAACTATAAAATCCGGCTAAACTGTTAATGGCGGTTTGCATTGTGGTGAAGGAACGCAACCCGCCGACTTTGGTGTCTCTGCGGTAACGAGACGCATAGTCGTTCATTTGCGCGCGCGCGACTTTAACAATTTCGGCTTTGTCTGCGGCATCGTTGGGCAAGTCAATAGCCGTATTGAGACTTTCTAACACGGTTAAGGTATCCTGTTGGTAGTTGCCGCTGAGTCCGACAGTGCTGGCAGAACAGCCCATCAGACCGATGGCGAAAACTAAAACCAGGGCGAGCAGGCGAGATAAGTAAGGTTTGAGAGAAGTCATTTATACTAACTTACAAGATGTCAACGGTTCATCCGATCCTACCTTGGATTGGGATCGTTCCCCAAAGTTTGCCTCGGTTGCGAAAAAATGACCATTGAAGGAACCCTCTCTCAGTTTAAAATCATGGGCGATCGCGCTGAATTTGTCTACCCCGACGAAGGATGCGGCGTACTTTTGGGAACCCTTACCGACGCGAAGAAAACCATTGTCGAGGCGATTCCAACGGAAAATAGTTGGAATGGCGAGGTAGCGGCAGCTTTGGCACAATTGTCGGGGACGGAACCGCGCGCAGCGAATAAGGAACGCAGTTTTAGCATCGATCCTCGCGTCCTCCTCCACCTTCAGAAACAGGCACGCGATCGCGGACTGAATATTATCGGCTTTTTTCACTCCCATCCCGACGCACCCGCCATCCCCTCGGAATTCGATCGCGCGATCGCAATGGCTCCCTACTCCTACGTCATCATATCAGTGAATCGAGGGCGAGCCGAAAAGGTGCTAAGTTGGACGTTAGACGAAAACGGTCAGTTTCAGTCAGAACCGCTATTTATTAATGAATAATGAATAATGAATAATGATTAATGATTAATGAATAATGGTTTTTCGGTAGTTGGTATGCCAAGAAAATAGGAAAAAAGCATTTTAAGAATAACAAAATGCTTGATTTTATCGACAAAACCCGTTGAAGGATTGACATTTAGACCCAATTAATGTTAAGAGAAACTAGGAAATAAAACTTCTTCTTTCAAGGAGAGGTAATTATTCATTGCGAACGCCGATAATGACTCAAATTTCACCTTCTCATCCCCTTAACTTTTGGCAAAATCCCAAGTCGTGGCTGTACAGTTTCTGGAAGTTTGCTCGCCCTCATACCATTATTGGCACCAGTTTAAGCGTATTTGCCCTGTACGCGATCGCTTTAGCCCAACTTAATAGCTCTTTCTTTCATCCCCTACCACTCTTCGGCACATGGTTGGCGTGTTTGTGCGGCAACATTTACATTGTGGGGCTCAATCAACTCGAAGATATCGAAATCGACGAAATTAATAAACCCCATCTTCCCATCGCCGCTGGAGAATTTTCCCGACAACAGGGACAATGGATTGTGGGACTTTGCGGCATTCTTGCCCTTTCCCTCGCTGGAGTTTGCGGACAGTGGTTGCTCTTGGTCGTGGTTTCCAGTTTAACATTAGGAACGGCCTATTCTTTACCGCCGATTCGGTTAAAGCGCTTTCCCTTTTGGGCGGCATTTTGTATTTTGACCGTGCGCGGTGCCATTATTAATTTAGGCTTATTTCTCCACTTCAGCGCAACGATGGGAGGGAAAGTAGAGATAATTCCGGCAGTATGGGCGCTGACATTGTTTATTTTAGCATTTAGTATCGCGATCGCCATTTTTAAAGATGTTCCCGATACCGAAGGCGACAAACAATATAACATTGCCACGCTGACCTTGATTTTGGGAAAACCGACGATTTTAAAACTGGCGTGGGGGATTATTTCTCTGTGTTACGTCGGATTAATTTTAGCCGCTCTTTTAGGATTATTAGACGTTAATATTCCTGTATTAGTCGCCAGTCACTCGGTATTATTGGGGATTTTGGGGTGGCGCAGTCAAAATGTCGATCTTAACAACAAGGCTGAAATTGCTCAATTTTATCAGTTTATTTGGAAGCTCTTTTTCCTGGAATATTTACTGTTTCCCCTGGTTTGTTGGGTTTGATAATTGAGAAGGGAAGAAGGGAAGAATAGAAGAATAGAAGAATTCACTCCTTTGAGGGACAAGCGAGAAATGACTCAAGTTGGTGGTGTCCAACGGCTATTTACGTTCCATTTGGCAACGCTATATAACACTATTTTCTCTGAGTCTCGCTACATTGTCGATCCCCCCCAGCCCTGCTTAATAAGGGGGGAGTAAGATTTATCTGAGTAGCAAGCTTTAGTGTAATTGGGATTACGGCAAGACCTCTCGCTTCATTTCTTCTAACGACAGTGTTTTCCCTTCTGTAAACTCCTGCCTCGCTTTTTCTAAAATTGCAGCAAACTCCGGATTGAAGCTAAGAGAAAGCGATTCCAAATCTGTATCTTCAAGTGCAACAACAGCCGCGATCGCTTTGCCATTTAGCGTTAAAACAACAACTTCTCGACCAAACTCGTCTGCATAAGTAGATAAAGCTTGTTGAGCGGTTGAAAGTTCGATGGTTTTCATTATAGTTTCACTTGTTAGCTTCCAATAAATAAGAAAGGCGTAGGGTAGGCAGTCCCTCTCGAAGAAATCAAGTTACCTTGAGAAATAAACGGTTGAGACTATCCCCCTTATACCCCCAATGGTGGGTAAGAGAATTTATCTGAATGACGATAACTGAAAATAATTTCCTCCCTTGCTCACCCTACAAACTGGGGAGTAAACGGCTGGAACTGCCTACCTTATCTCCTTAATGGTGGGCAAGGGAATTGACTCAATGATGATAAGTGAAGATGATTTTCTTCTTTGCCCACCCTACAAACTACAAACTGCTAATGATGAAGAACAAAGGACAAATGACGAATGACGAATGACGAATAACTAAGGTGCAATAGGCGAAAGGCGCAATTCAATAGAATATACTTGAGCGACGGGTTGTCCCGCCATAAGAGTTGGGTCAAAATTCCACCCTTCTACAATTGATTTTGCCAATTCTTGGGCTTTTTGGGAGTCGATTGCGCCCGAAACAATTTTTGTTTGATTAACCGTTGCTTTTCCATTGGGTTCGATAATAGCAATTGTCTCTAAAACCACGGGTTCGCTTAAACGCACTCCCAATGGAAGCACTGAAAATTGTTGACTATTTTGCTGGGGAGTGGCTAATGTATCGGGGATATCGCGATCGCGATCGGTGAGGCGTGGCGTACCCAAGGAAGCGGTAACGCCGCGATTTTGCGCAGTATTGGACGCAGGAGGCGAACTGGGAGGGTTTTGGGCAGAAGAACCCGACTGACTTTTTTCGCTTCCGCGACTGCCCGATTTTACACCAGAGGACGTTCCCGACGCACCAGACACATCGCCCAACAGCGACTCGGAACCCGCACCAGAGAAGCGTCGTGCGGTTCCTCTCGACGCGCTAGAACGAGAACGCGACGAAGCAGCAGACTCGTTAAAAATGGGTTCGCCGCTAGCAGAATTGACTCGCTGTTGCGTCCCCCGACGAGAGGAAGATCGGGTATTATTAGGGTTCGACGCAGCAGCAGATTCGTTGAAAATGGGTTCGCCGCTAGCAGAATGCACTCGACGTTGCGTATTCCGAGTGCGTTGCTGGGAAGTGCTTTGAGAAGAGTTTGTGCGTTCTTGGAGAAGTGCTTCTGGGGGTTGTTGAGATTGTCCGCGCGCGCCGGGACGAAACCATCGCCAGGACTTAGACTTAGAGGGGGTGCGTTCCGTCGAAGCGGGCGTTTGAGGCGTTGCGTTGGACGAGGACGTGGGTGCTGGAACGGTGGCGCTGCTCTGTTTTGGGGAATTAGAGGGGGAGGGAGAAGGTTGGGGAGTGGGCGCGATCGCAACCGCTTCGATTTGAATGACTTTTTGTTGGACTTCTTGTTGGGACTGGGCTGTCGCTTTCCCTTCGACGAGGAGCAAGCGGACAATAGCCCATCCTAACATGAGGTGGAGAGCAGCCGAAACTAAAATGGCAACGACCCACAGTCCGCGAGAGTCGCTGCGGTACTCGGCGAGGAGACGGGGGGTTTTGAGAGTAGGTGCGGAGGAAGTCATATCGTTTAAAAATTTAGGCTTTCCCGGATAAGCTGAAGATTCGCTAGGGAGCGGATGGTGGCGCTTTGTTTCTATAATTGGGATGGTGTTTTTTCTTTAAAGGGTAAATGCTTGCAATTCTCCTTCACAGACGCAACGCCTTTATCCGGAAGAAAATGGAAAAAGGGCAGGGGAGATGGGGAGATGGGGATGACTAAGGACTAAGGACTAATGACTAAGGACTAATGACCAATGACCAACAAACGGTAAACTAGATAACTAACGACTGGTTACTGGTTACTGGTTACTGATTACTGATTACTGATTACTGTTTACTGATTACTGAAATGGCTGTTTCGGAAATTGAGGTAAGAACCATTGACGGGCGCGAAAAGCAGTTGAGCGAGTATGCTGGAAACGTGCTGCTTGTAGTCAATGTTGCTTCGTTCTGCGGTTTTACTCCGCAATATAAAGGACTCGAAGCGCTCAATCAAAAATATCGCGATCGCGGATTGCGCGTTCTCGGTTTCCCTTGCAATGACTACGGCGCGCAAGAACCGAAAAGCAATGCCGAAATTGTGGAGTTTTGTACGTCGCGCTATGGCGTAACCTTTGAGTTGTTCGACAAAGTGAGCGCGGTGGGTTCCGGGCAACACCCCCTTTATGCTAACCTGACCCAAGCGGTCAATCCTAAAGGCGATGTGGCTTGGAACTTCGAGAAATTTTTGGTCGATAAGCAAGGCGAAGTCGTTCAACGGTTTAAAAGTTCCGTTGCGCCGGACTCCCCCGAAATTATTGCCGCCATTGAGCGAGAACTGGCAAAGTGAAAGTTACAATTATTGGCTGCGGTTACGTGGGGACGGCGGTTGCGCGGTTGTGGCAAGGGAGAGATGATGTTGCGGTGACGGCGACAACGACAACGCCCGATCGCGTTCTTTCCCTAGAAGCCATCGCCTCCCAAGTTGCCATCGCTAAAGGGAACAATGCCGAAGCGTTGAAATCGGTTTTGCGCGATCGCGAAGTCATTCTCTTGACAGTTGGCGCAAGAGGTGGTACCTACGAAGAAACCTATCTGGAAACGGCAAGAACCTTAGTTTCATTACTTCCCGAATTTCCCTCTATTCGCCAACTCATTTATACCGGAAGTTATGCCGTATATGGCGATCGCGGGGGAGAATGGGTAGATGAATCCTCTCCCGTCGCGCCAGCCAATGAAAAGGGGGAAGTTCTCGCCGAAACCGAGGGAGTTTTGCTCGCTGCCGCACGCGAAACATTGAAAGTTTGCGTTTTGCGCCTGGGTGGAATTTACGGCGAAGGACGGGAACTGGTGAGAATCTTCGGCCGCGCGGCGGGAATGACTCGTCCCGGAGATGGCAGCGATACCAGCAATTGGATTCATTTAGATGATATTGTCGGCGCGATCGATTTTGCCGTCCGCCATCAATTGGAAGGGATTTATAACTTAGTCGATGACTCTCATTTAACCACAGAGAAATTAATTGCAGGCGTTTTGGAAGCAAACGGTTTGCCTCCTGTGACGTGGGATGGCTCTCAATCTAGCTCGCGCTCGTACAATGCGAAAGTTTCCAATCAAAAACTTAAAGATGCAGGATATCAATTTATACGACCTCAGATTAAATTTTGAGGCCCTTGGGATGGCGAGATTCCCTATGGTCTGGAGTATTGGTGCGGGGAAGACGAAAGAAACGATAGAATAGACCTAAAACGCTCCAGGACGACGCTCGAAACGGAATACATGAGAGACACTCGCTGGAAGCACTTGCTCGCAAGGTGCCCGCAAACCTCCCCAGCGGGTTTGAGAAACTGCAACCCGCCGCGGGATGGAGACATTGTGAATCGAAGTGCTGTATCGGACGCGCGCGCGATCGCGTCTCAAATCGCGAGTGAGTTAACCTTTTTCGCTCAATTGCTTCATAAAGTTTTCCAAAATTATCCTGAAAAATAAACGCAGCCTTTTGGAAACTATTACGGGTACTCAACCATCCCAATTCTAGAATTGTAGGACAATTGATGATGTACAGAGCCAACTTAAAAAACCGCCACTTGCGCCCGAGCGCGATCGCAACTCTTTTAATCGCCGTTCTCGCCGCCAGTTGTGGCGCGCCCCCAGACCCCTATCCCCCCTCAACCTCTCTCCCACCCGCACCAGCGACAGCAGACGCGGAAATCGAAGGCGCGCTACCTGAAGACGCACCACCGCCCGAAAGCCCTACTGCTGATGCAGAAGGAGAACAACCCGCGCCGTCGCCCGAAACCCCCACCGCCGTTCGGGAACAGCCCGCACAAGTCGCCCAAAACGCCAAGAGAGATACAGTGCAAGTGTATTGGCTTGATGCCAATGCTCAAACCGTTAAACTGGCTCCCAGCACCGTTACCGTACAAAATAAGGCGACCGCCGCACCCAATAGCGTTCTGGAAACAGCTTTCGAGCAATTATTGAGCCAACCAGAGAGCGAAGCTCGAGCCAGCAGTATTCCTGAAGGGACGCGCTTGTTGGGAGTGAGCCAACAGACTGATGGCGTTCGCGTTAATCTCTCGGAAGACTTTACCAAAGGGGGCGGTACGATGTCGATGACCGGGCGCGTCGCTCAAGTGTTGTATACCGCAACGACGCTCAATCCGGAAACGAAAGTTTGGCTGGAGATTGAGGGACAACCTTTGGAAGTTTTAGGAGGAGAAGGGTTGATTCTCGACCAACCTCTCACGCGGCAAAAATTTGAACGAGATTTCAATCTCTAACTTGAGGAGGCATCGGGCAGATGGGCAGATGGGCAGTGGGCAGATGGAGGTTTAAAACCTAGAACCTAAAACCTAACACCCAAAACCTTGGGGCATTTAGTCCGGCTTGACGCGCATCAGGGTTTGACCGAACTCGACCGGTTGACCGTTCTCGACCAGAATTTCTAAGACTTGACCGGAAACTTCTGACTCAATTTCGTTCATCAGTTTCATGGCTTCGATGATACACACCGTCTGGGTCGTGCGGATGCGATCGCCAATTTCAACAAAGGGGGGTTCGTCGGGGGCGGGGGAACGATAAAACGTTCCCACCATCGGCGAACTAATCTCGACTCCCTTGGGCTCCATGACCGGCGACGGCGAGGTTTCGGGAGTGCTAATATTGGGAGCAGGGGATGAAATCGAAGGGTTTGGCGTTGGCACCGCAGCCGCAACTGCCATTGTCGTTTCGCTACTCGCCGGTGGCGTGCCAAGGGGGTTGATGCCTCGACGCACCGTTAATTCAAAATCGTCACTTTTAAGGGTCAGCTCGCCAATGTCGGTTTGCGCGATCGCGCTCAACAGTTCTCGGAGCTGATTAATATCTATAGGCACGCTCTTCTCTATCCCGTTTTAAATTTTAGATACAGTTTTTGGTTAGCAGTTAGGAGTCGGGAGACTTTAAGAACCTAAAACCTAATTTGTCATTCGTCATTCGTCATTCGTCATTCGTCCTTTGTCTTTAACGGTATCCCAACCCAAAACCCAAAACCCAAAACCTAATTCGTCCTTTGTCATTAACGACATCCCAACCTAAAACCTAAAACCTAAAACCAACTTTACTCTCGTCCCAAATAGCTATCGTTGCGCGTATCGATTTTAATGCGCTCGCCAATGGAGATAAACAAGGGTACCATAACCTGCGCCCCCGTTTCGACAATTGCAGGTTTGGTTCCGCCTGTTGCCGTATCGCCTTTAACGCCCGGGTCGGTATCCGTCACTTCCAACACTACTGAATTGGGCAGTTCCACTTCTAGGACCTGACCTTCCCAAAACAAGACGTTGGCTTCCATCCCTTCTTTAAGATACTTGACGCGATCGCCAATTTGCGACTCCCCAAGGCGCGTTTCCTCAAAGGTTTCCATGTCCATGAAGACGAATTGGTCTCCTTCTTTGTAGGTGTGCTGCATCGCGCGTTTTTCGATTGTCGCTTGCGGGACTGTTTCCCCCGCTCGAAAGGTTCGTTCGATCGCGCTACCCGTTTGGACGTTTTTCAGTTTCGTGCGCACAAAAGCAGACCCCTTTCCCGGTTTGACATGAAGAAATTCTACAACCCGCCAAACCGCCCCATCTAACTCAATTGTGACACCCGGTCTAAAGTCATTACTCGAAATCATGAAGCTCCCACGCCAGCAAAAACAATCAACGAATATTGTACCGCCTGACCTCCTCCCGAGGCTACTGGGGTCCTTCAGGCGCTGCATGGCCAGCGGATCGTTGCTGAGATCCATGCCGTTTTCCTTCTGGAACTCGGCCGCCAGGTACTCGATGATGCGGTTGTCGAAGTCCTCGCCGCCGAGGAAGGTGT
>JAXHVQ010000187.1:0-9316 GCA_034189065.1 Cyanobacteriota bacterium | reverse complement strand
GCAGGAGGCAGGAGGCAGGAGGCAGAAGGCAGAAGGCAGGAGGCAGAAGGCAGAAGGCAGGAGGCAGAAGGCAGAAGGCAGGAGGCAGGAGGGAAGAATTTAGAACCTCCAACTCAGCACTCAGCACTCAGCACTCAGCACTTAACTTACCGCAATCTCCTCCAATGGTCGCTCTTCCATCGCAAAATTGTCATCGGTCTCGCTCTTCTCAGCTTTGGGGCTGGAGTAGCTCTCATTCCTTTAATTCCGAAAGGGTTTATTCCCAAACTCGATCGCGGCGAATTTAATATAGTCTTTACTTCGCCCTTACCCCCACTCCTCGAAGGAGCCGATCCCAGCGCGGCACCCAACAATACTGAAACGCCGCCAGAGCCTTCCCCAACGCCCTCAGACGGCGAAACCGATTCGATTTTCGACCAGGGTGCCTTTGACTGGTTGGGCGAACTGGCTCAATCTCCCGATAAAATTTTACTGGGCGAGTCGCGCGCGATCGCAGTGGCAATTGAAACGGTGGTTTTACCGGCACCCGAAGTGGAATCGACTTTTACGGTGATGGGCGTGCGCGGACAGCCAAATCAGGGCAAAATTTATCTCAAACTCAAGGAAGACCGCCAACTGAGCGCCCCTGAAGTGCAGGAACAACTGCGCGCTCAACTGAGGGAACTGCAACGCAAATCTCCCGACCTCCAAGCGGTAGAGATAAGCGTTGAAGATATTCAGTTCGTCGATACCATCGACCAGAAGCCCTTGCAATTGGCGTTGTTGGGGGAGGACTTAGCCGCCCTCAACAGCGCCGCAGAAGCGATTCAAACCCGCGCGGAACGACTGCCGGGACTGGTGGAAGCGGAGATTTCGAGCGAAGATAGCGACCCCCAAAATCCCAGCTCCATCGAACGCCTTGATGGTCGGCGCGCGGTGTATTTCAGTGCGAATTTACAAGAGGGGAAAGCTCTGGGGGATGCGACGGACGAAGTGATGGCGATCGCGCGCGCTGTCATTCCCCCCGATGTGACTCTCGATCTCAAAGGCGATGCGGCATCGGGAAGCAGCGTTCTCAACAGTTTTGCGGGAACGTTAACCCTGGCGACGATTTGTATGCTCGGCGTTCTCCTACTGCTGTTCGGTCGCTTGCTGGAACCCTTGGTGGTGGGTTTATCCCTTCCTTTGTCTATTGTGGGAGCCATGCTTGCCCTTTTGTTGACCCGCAGCCATTTCGGTATGATTTCGTTGATTGGTCTGATTTTTTTGCTCGGACTCCTTGACAAAAATGCAATTTTGTTAATGGATTATGCCAATCAATTGCGGCAAAGGGGGTTGGGCCGAACCGAGGCCCTCGTCCAAACCGGACAAGTTCGCCTGCGTCCGATTTTGATGACTACATTTTCCACAATTTTAGGAATGCTTCCCCTTGCCTTGGGGTTGGGTGCGGGGGCAGAATTGCGCCAGCCGATGGCGGTGGCGATTATTGGCGGGTTGTTGACTTCAACGTTATTGAGTTTGCTGGTGGTGCCGGTGCTATACTCGTTGCTGGAGGATGGGTGGAGTGCGATCGTATCGGTCTTTAGGAAATAAGAGCGTCGTGCAGATGCCTTGGAGTTAAAGTGCGCGATCGCGAAGTTCTAAAGCGCAATTCTTAAGGTATTTTGCAAGAAATTTCGGTCGTATCAATAGAGATTTAACGTTGCATTTCAGTATTAACCCGGGTGCAAAAATTATAGAGTCAGTAAGTTAAGATTTTAGTGGTTAAATTAAGCGATCGCCTGTAACATTTTACTGAATACCCATCATCTAAGGAAATGTACGAAGAGGAACTTGCATCTCAACAAACTTCACTACAAAACACCACTTCCGAACCTATTTGTGCGCCCTTTTCCCTCATTCTTCCAGTATATAACGAGGAAAATGGCATTTTACCAACTCTCGATCTCATTCAAGAAAATCTCCAACCTTCAGGCTGCGTCTACGAAATCATAGCAGTCAACGACGGTTCTTCCGATAGAAGTAGCGAACTCCTTCACTCTCGCAACGATATTCGAGTTATCGAACACCGAGTCAATCGCGGTTATGGTGCTGCCTTAAAAACCGGGATTCGCCATGCAAAATATCCGATTATTGCTATTACTGATGCCGATGGAACGTATCCTAACGAACGGCTCCCTCAGCTCGTTGCACTCATGAAAAATGCCGATATGGTCGTGGGAGCTAGAATTGGAGAAAACGTTCAATATTCAAACCTGCGGAAAATACCTAAATGGTTTCTTATTCGCTTCGCTCAGTGGCTCACCAATACGAAAATACCCGATCTCAACAGCGGAATGCGCGTGTTTGATAAAAGTGTCGTTGAGCGATTTATCACAATCTTACCCAATACGTTTAGCTTCACGACCACCATTACGGTAGCCATGCTTACCAATAATTATGCCGTTCATTACGAACCCATTGATTTTCATCATCGTCACGGCAAAAGTAAAATTAAGCCAATTCGGGATACTCTCCGTTTCGTACAGTTAATTCTACGCACGGGAATGTATTTTGCCCCCTTGCGCGTTTTTCTGCCAGTGGCCGGTTTATTTTTTATAGGTTTTTTATTCACTCTCGTTCAAGATATTGTCGTGCGCGAAAATTTAACTGAAAGAACGCTAATTCTTTTAATTGCTGCAACTCAAATGTCCATGTTTGCTTTACTAGCAGATATGCTAGATAAACGAGTTTAATTGGGAGCAAGTCCCTTTGGGCAAAACGCTCCAACGATTTTGGTATTTGGGTTGCGTCAGGAGTGACTCTATGCGGATTCAGGCAAGTCTCTTACGAATTTGACCTACGCCTATTAAATTGGCGGCGATCGCTCGATATATCGTAAAATACTATAAAAAGAGATTGCCCGTACGAAATATCAGTAGAATAGTGCCTCTATATTCCCCCAATCTCATTATTCCTGACGAAACACAAGGGAAGCGAAGGCACATACAATCGAGTGTAGACAGATCGTAGCTCAATGAATATCAATCTAACCCAACGTCAAGTTCGTTTATGGTTATGTATCAGTTCTGTTATCCTGAGCTTACTTTGGGCTGCCATTGCTCGGCTAATTCTACGTCCAATGCTCGAACTAGCTTATCGAGGAAAAGGCTTGCCTGCTCTTAGCAACCTGGTTCTTCAATTAGAGCAACCTCGCAACTGGTTGATATGGCGTTTAGATACTTTAACCAAAGTCGGCTTCATCTTCTTTCTCGGTTTTGGTCTTCTTTTTTGGGTAACGACAAGTCGTACTTTTTTTAGCAAGTTTGTTGGGAAAGCGACGGCAGAAACACTAGGATTTATCAGAATCCTATCTTGTGGCTTTTTGCTGGCTAGCGTTGTAGTTGAAGACCTGCCTAGCAGTGCTTTACTTCCGCCAGAAATGCGGGTTCCAATGGGGTTTATCGACCTTTTATATCAGTTACCCATTGGTTTTGATAGCTTGGTGAGGAGTATAGCAGGGCTTTGGTTTTTTAAAATATTGACCGCACTAATTCTATTAACCGGTACAATTGGCTGGAAAACCCGCTTTTCGATTCCAATTGGAGTATTTTTATACTTAGTTTATGGCGGATTGATTCGACACTACGAACATTTTGGTCATACGGGAATGATTCCAGCTTACCTACTAATTGTTCTTTGCTTTACCCCTTGTGGAGACGGACTTTCTGTCGATCGCCGTCGGAGAATTGCCAAAGGAGAAGTCATTGCTCCCGCCGACGAATATCTTCCTATTTATGGTTGGTCGCGCTACGCTTGTTGGATAGTGATGGCTTTTGTCTATCTTTCAGCCGGTCTCAGCAAAGTGACAAAAGGAGGACTATTGTGGTGGCATCCGACTAATATACAAGTCATTGTTTTCAAGGATTCCCTCAATCCAGCATGGGTAGATTTTGGATTGGGATTACACCTAATCTCTGCCCCAAAATTTTTCTTTGCTTTTTTAGGTTTAATGGGTTTGCTAGTGGAGTTAGGTTACGTCGCTGTTTTATTTTCTCGTATTGCTCGCTATATATTTCCTCCCTTAATGGGCATGATTCACTTAGGCATTTTGCTTCTGCAAAACGTTGCCTTTTTTGATTTAATGCTTCTTCAGGTTATTTTCTACGACTTCACAAAAATTCGCCAAGCTATTACTCAAAAAAAGAGAGGTGCAACTGTTCCCGAAATTGCTTTAAGCCATGCAGCTTCAGAAAATCCTCGCTCCGATCGAATTGCCACTTCTAACTTCTTCTATCCAACATTTGCCATCCTTTTAGTACTTTTCCTATGCTTTGTTTGGATGTATCGAATAGAGTATTATCCAGTCACGGCTTGGCAGATGTATTCGGAAAGAAAAATGGATCCTTCCGTGAGGTACTACAAAATTTTGGCTCAACGCGAATCTGGAGAAATTACTCCAATTAATCTCGATCGCGGAATCGGCGTAATGTCAAACAGTCGCTACAAAAGAGTCACGCGCAAGTTTTGCTTTAAGCCCGAAACAGTTCCGACTTGTCAAAAGTATCTCCAGGCGACAGCTTCTGCGTATAACAAAAAAGTGCCACCCTCTCAACAAATTGTACAATTTATCATCCAAAAGTGGAACTGGAAGTTTAGCGATCGCTCTTCTCCCGAAGAAACCAGTCAACTGCAAGAGGAGTTTATCTTTAAACCTGAAGAAAACTAAGTTAGGGAGTCATAAAGCAATCGACTGACTTCATTTACTCTGGACTCGCTTCGAGGATACAATTTGCATCCACAACCATCAGCTTGCGTTGCTCCAATACAGAACAGCGATCGACTAAGTTGGCTAAAGCAGGTATAGTCCCTTGTTCGGCTCTTTCTTGGGCATCTGCGGTTCCTGGAAACTGCATCAGCCAATTGTAAGTGCGATCGAATGATTTTTTCTGTCTTTTTTCCGCTGAACGAGGCGAGAGTAAATAATCTCGATCGAGCAGCCAAAAATCGATTTCGTACTTTTGAATAAAATCTTTTACGGTTTCGAGGTCGGGACTATACTGAGCCTCAATCGTGTCCGTTGCTCGCTGGCTTATCTCCTTATAATACTTAGTGTGATAGGCAATAGAATTTTCCCGAGTAACTAACATCGAACGTCGAGTCAGACTCATTATCTTACTGGCTTCGTCAATGACAGTGCCAGCAATGAGAATATCTTTAGGTTGTTTCTTGAAGAAGCGGTAAACTTTTGGATACTCCCCTTTCCGATAGCTGAAAATGCGTTGAAAGTTATAGTCTTCATTTTGTCGAATAGCAATTGGATAGCCGAAAAGAGTCATCCCTAAAACGAGAGTACAAGCTAGGGCAATGAGAGGTTTTGCCGTAGCGCGAGAGTTCGCCTTCGGCGCGCAAGCTCGAACAATTGCATCCCAAACTACCGTCAGGACAATTCCAGCGGAAATTGCCATTAAGATTCGGATACTATATTGAGTGTAGCGACTGGGTAAATAGAGCTTAAATAGTAGAGCGTGAGCTGCCAAAAACAAAACGGTAGAGACAAGCGCTAATTGGGGTAATAGCCAAATATTGCTGGTAATTTGCTTAACTAAAGGAAAGCGTTCGGGAAAGCGAGTCAGTACGGGCAATAACAACCCGACAGCAAACAAGACTGGGAAATAGGAGTAGGGTAAATTTGACCATTCTAGTGGAAAAAAACCGCTACGCCCTGCATACAACCAATACTTTATCGGATCGCTGATAAAAAAGAAATTGCGCCCCTGTTCGGAGAATTCTGCCATTTCTTTTGCTTGGTCTAATGTAACTGTTGGACCGTATTGGGAGGTTCCCAATGCCGCAGGTAATAACACTATAAAAATAACCAACAGTCCAGCCCCGCAGAATAAATAATCATTTTTCTGTCGAGACAATCCGAGTTTTCCGTTTTGCCAGCGAACTAACTGTAGTACCAAAATGCCTGCAAGAATGAGTAGGGGTAAGGGATAAATGAGTCCCAGAATTAATAATGATAGTAAGGTTCCCCATAAAGAGCGCCGCAATAAATAGTAAAAGGAGGCTAAAACAAGGGGATAGAGAAAAGAGCGAGCTGTTCCCGATACTAAATCGTCTTTGAGCCATATACTTTGACTCAAAAGAGCGCTACCAACAAAACCAGCTACTGGCACGGGCAAAATTTCTAGGACGACTCCAAAACAATACGCCGTGGTAATGAGTCCGAGAATGGACGGTAAAATCTTGCTTAAAAAGATCGGTTCAATCCCCATAAAAGCAGCAAGTCGATAGATAGCTGCGTACCCGGGCTGAGCGACAGATTGAAAATAATCCGCCATTAAGTTATTGGGATATAATTGGGGATCGATGAAGCGCCACATCCAGAATACGTGCTGCCTTGCGTCGTCTTGAATAACGTAATCGCTTCCAAAAGCTTCCTCAAAGGCTACGAGAGCAAACATGAAGTTAAAAGTCATGCTCAGGCTGAACCAGAAGATTGTTTGCCGCTGGGATTTACTTGCGGTTAGGTTCGTTAAGTATTTATAGGCGTGCATCATTGAATCTATTGCTGTTGCTGTTGCAAGACTTGAGAGCGCGGGAAAATTGCAGTCCCTCTGTTGGATTGAATGTTTTCTAGAATTGACTCGGGGATTTTTTACGCGACTGAAGCTTGAGTAAGCTTAGCTTACAGCCAATCAATTTGATTCAGACTATGGACAGACATTTTGCTTCTCGAAAGCGCTCGAAAAACGCTAAATTTCGGACTTAATTTTAGGAGATTAAGTGAATGTATGGAAGGCGAAGTTGAGAGTGTTAATAGGCGAGAAAAGTAAATATCCTGAATAAGACCGCGTTTTGCACCCAAGTTATTCCGAGACAGAAGTGTAAATACTGAAGTTGTTTCACTAAGAGTTAGATTGCGTTCGATTTATACCAGTATTTGTAGGCAGTATAAGCAAGCGTCACAACTCCCGTGACGATCGCGGATTCGTCAACTTCAAATTGGGGATGATGGAGGGGAGGATTGGGTTTATCGAGACGGCCGACACCCAGGCGAAACATGGTTCCAGGGGCGTTTTCGAGGTACAGAGCAAAGTCTTCTGCCCCCAGAGAGGGTTCCGAAAGAATTTCCACGCGATCGCTTCCCCACGCTTCTCGAGCCGCTTCTTCGACTAACTGCGTCAGGGCAAGGTCATTTTGCACTGAAGGAACGCCCCGGCGGTAGTTGACTTCGTAACTCGCACCGTACATTTGACAAATTTGCGCCACAATTCCCTCAATCCACTCCGGTAAATTAGCGTGGGTTTCGGGGTGAAGCGATCGCACCGTTCCTGCCATGCGCACTTGGTCGGCAATCACGTTGGGCGCGCGGCCGCCCGTAATTTGACCGATTGTCAGAACCAAGGGACGCAAAGGATTCTGCGTGCGACTAATGGCCTGTTGCAACGTCGTCACCACTTGCGCCGCAATCCAAATCGCATCCTTTGCCTGGTGGGGGCGCGCGCCGTGTCCCGACTCCCCTTGAATGAAAATTTCCAGGTCGTCGGCGGCAGCAGTGAGGGCTCCATAGCGAATACCCACCGAACGCGCGGGGATAGAGGGAAAAACGTGAACGCCTAAAATATTGCTCACCTCTCGCATCGCCCCGTCGCGTACCATCCAACTGGCACCTTGGGCAATTTCTTCAGCGGGTTGAAAGATAAAGCGCACGTTCCCCAAGAGGTGTTCTTGCAACTGCGATAGCACCATTGCCGTTCCCAAACCCAAGGTTGCGTGAACGTCGTGACCGCAGGCGTGCATGACTCCGGGTTTGCGCGAGGCGAATTGGAGGTCGGTGCGTTCTTGAATGGGCAGCGCGTCCATATCGGTGCGCAGGGCGAGAATACGCTCGTCTTGCCCTTGACCTTTCAACTCTCCCACAACCCCCGTTTTCCCCACCGCTTCTTCGACGTGGATGCCGCAGGAAGATAAAACTCCGGCAACGTAGGCGGCGGTTTGATACTCTTGTCCGCTGAGTTCGGGATGGGCGTGGATATGGCGGCGGATTTCAATCAGTCGCGGGGCGAGGGTTTGGGCGAGGTCTTTGATGGTCGATAGCATTCTGGTTTTTTGTGTTTTGGGGCGAACAGCTTCGATTTTATAGCACTTAGCCGTTAGCTTTCACCCTGGGTTTGTTATGCTTGAAAAATTCTCGCCTGTCAACGGATGTTTGGGCGGTCTGCCTTTTTTTGGGTCAGCAGAAATTTGCATTGATGGCAAACAAGGTTAATACGAGGTCGAACAATGGTACAAACCCCCCTCGAAATAGAAACTCTACCTCTCCAACTGCCCCGCACAGTCGCGCTGCGAGTCACCCACGAACAGTTTGAGGCTTTGGCTGCTGCCAATGGAGATTTAAGATTAGAACTGACTGCAACAGGAGAATTAATTGTGAATCCACCAACAGGAGGCGAATCGGGTCAGAGAAATTTTAGCATTACCGGACAATTACATCGCTGGCAGGAGGAGCATGAAGACCTGGGAGAAGCATTTGACTCCTCGACGGGGTTTATACTTCCCAATGGGGCGATTCGTTCGCCCGATGCTTCTTGGGTACGTCGGGAACGCTGGGACGCGCTGACTTCCAAACAGCGAAAGGGTTTTGTTCCTCTTTGCCCGGACTTTGTTATCGAGTTGCGTTCTGAATCCGACAGCTTGACTGAATTGCGTTCTAAAATGCAGGAATATATTGACAATGGGGCAAGATTGGGCTGGTTCCTCGATCCTCGAAATCGGCGGGTGGAAATTTATCGACCGGGCGTTGCGGTGGAAGTATTGGACAATCCGACCGAGTTATCGGGCGAAGAAGTTTTACCGGGGTTTATTCTCAATTTAAGAAAGGTTTGGCGCTATACTTAATTTCTAATTGTCATTGCTCTTAAAGTTGCATTCCCAATTAGAAATTACGCCTAATGTGGAATAGATACCGAAGTCGTGGTTTTCCGTTAAAACCCAATCTCTTTTGCCCTCTGCCTGTCTTGGTTCGCTACTAGGTGCGTATGAAAGCCGACGCACCGGACGGGAGCGCTTCTGCCTTAAAAACCTTCTGCCCTCTGCCTTCTGCCTTCTGCCTTCTGCCTTCTGCCTTCTGCCTTAGATCGTAAGGCAATTAAACCTCTTCTCGCGTAAATAATTGCCAGTTTTGAGGGGCAACGGAAATTTTGACTTTGCTGCCGACGGGTAAGGGTTTGTGCGCGTCGATACGGGCGATAAGTTCGCGTCCCGATCGCGTTTGCAAACAGTAGCGATGTTCGCGGCCGAGGAAGGAGCGATCGCGAACTAACACCGTTCCCCCCGGGTCGGGATGCAA
>JAXHVQ010000186.1:0-9328 GCA_034189065.1 Cyanobacteriota bacterium | reverse complement strand
AGCGTAACACACCATTACTGCACAGAATCAAGTAGGGTGTGTTAGCGGAGCGTAACACACCATTACACTCATCGCGAATTTAGGGGAAGACAATCTATGCAACGTCATCTTAAATTGGTATTAGTGCTTTGCAGTCAGGTTGCAATTATTCCTGTCTTAACATCCCCGTTAAGATAGAATAACGTTTTGCCCCTCTCACAAATTAGAGACAATTGAAGTTCGTCATTGCCCAAAAAATCGCTAATGAACTCAGCCATTACATTGATTACGTTCGCAGTTTTCGTTGTCATTTTCTTGGGTATAGGTACTCTAGCTACCAAAGCTGCCCAAAACACCGAAACTGATTACCTGCTAGGCAATCGCTCCTTTGGCAAAGTCTTTATCGGGCTGAGCGCTGGTGCCACCGGTAACAGCGGCTGGATAATGATTGGCGCTGTGGGATTAGCCTACACCACAGGTATTTCCTCTCTGCTGATGGTTCTTTTTTCCTTTTTCGGGGAGCTGGTTTTTTGGACGTTTTTTCCCGATAAAGTCAACCAGTTGTCTGTGGAACAAGACTCCCAAACCATTCCCGAGTTTCTAGGGGCTACAGTCAAAAAACCTCAAGGCAAACGCCTCATTACCTCCCTCGTCGCATTGATAATCATCATTTTTATTGGAGCCTATACTTCTGCACAATTTGATGCTGCTGCCAAAACTCTAAATGTGTTTTTTGGTGTCGATCCCACAATTGGTGCTTTAATTGCAGCAGCCTCAATCCTCATCTACTGCGTTACAGGGGGGTTGAGGGCTTCTATTTGGACAGATGTGGTACAGTCGTTTGTGGTTATGTTTGTTTCCTTTGGAATGTTAGCTGTAGCCGTTATTGCAGGGGGTGGGGCCTCAGAAATTCTAACAGATCTCCATAACATAGACCCAAATCTAACCAATTTTACGGCTGGATTTAATAACTGGACGTTACTGGCCTATATGGTAGGATTTTTCTTTTTAGGCTTCGGGTTTGATATATCTCAGCCCCAAGTTTTGGTCAGATTACTGGCGGGACGGAGCCCGGAGGAAGCTAAACAGGCGAAGTGGACATACCTGACTTATGTTTATTCCACCTGGACGGCAATGGTTTTATTCGGAATCATTTGTCGAGTATTGATTGCCGATCTTGACGACCCCGAACAAGCTTTGCCTTTCTATGCGATGCAGAATTTTTCTCCAGTTTTAGTAGGAGTTGTGTTTGCGGGTGTGTTTTCTGTCATCGCTTCCACAGCAGATTCTCAACTTCTCGTTTGTTCGAGTGCGCTGGCTCGAGATCTTTCCCCAGCTTTTCATCGTAAGATGTCGCGAAGGTATGGGGTCAAGTACGAGCAAGCTGCGACTCTCTTGGTCGGAATTTTAGCAGCAATAGCGACAATTTTTATTTCCTCAACGGTGTATTCTTTGATTCTGTTTGCTCAGGGCGCTGTCGCGGGTTCCATTGGTCCGGCTATGCTGATTGTATTACTCAAGAGACCGACGAACTATTTGGCATTAGGTACTACAATGTTGGCAGGTCTGACAACAACTATAATCTGGAGAATTTTAGAATATAGTTCCATTCTTTACGAAATCTTTCCAGCTTTTGTGGTAGGGTTGTTTGTGCATGAAGTGTTAATGAGGAGTGTTTTGAAAACGAAACATAAAGGTCATTAAACTGTTGGATTTTAAACGGCGATGCAACCTTCTTTCCCAAGGCACTCTTACACTCTTGAAATCCCCCATTTGTTCGGTTGAAGAAATGGCGATCGCGCCCAACATACCGTGCGTTTAATGAGCTGGAAATTTAATGCCCGGAATTCAAATTCGGGCTAAAAGCTGAAACCCGCTGAAACGGGTTGAGGTTGTGAGGTTGGGATTGGGTTTGGGAGATTTAAAGACTTTAACCAATCATTGTGCTTATCAACTAATTGAACTTTTACGGAGTTATTTTGAGTTTTAAGTACCGCAAAGAAGCTGCTACCCATTGAAAAATTATGTTCTTCTTTGGGAAGCATTCCAAGTATTTTCCATAAATCTTTATAACAATGCGATTTAAATAGCCTGGAATTTCAGAACGGTCGATTTCAATAGGAACAATTTGACCGTTCCAGACAGTTTTTCCATTTGTTATACCAGATACCAATTACCAAAAATTCCATCTCTAATTTTGACTGAAAATCATAAAAGGGTTGGCAATTTATAGAGGATTCAACATTCTAATCAATTTCGTGTATAGCGTTTACAAATGAAATATAAACAGTAAAAAATATTACATACTTTTAATAACTCCTCAAAGCCTCTTAAATTCTTCTATTCTTCTATTCTTCCATTCTTAATCCTTCCGCCTGTGATTTTACAACTCAAATAAAAACGCTATATTGTTGCTGAATGCCCTGGCTAACGCTATTTTACCGACTCTCCCCAAAACAGCGAGACTCTGACAATTTTCTTAAGAACTCCCCCCCAGAGTGAGTTCTCGTAGGACAATACGATTTCACCGCGAACCAGTGCCTCCCAGGACAGCTACGCCCTTACAGGGTTCGCCAGAGCGCGATCGCGCCGGTCGCCATTGCGCGATAATAAGCAATCTGAGGGTTAAAAGACCGCGAACGTTAATTCCACAACGTTCCTTATACCTTGCCACTTTAACAGACCGAGACTATGAGCAACCAATCTATGCCCCCCAAACAAGGCCTATACGATCCCCAATTCGAGCGCGATGCTTGCGGTGTCGGCTTTATTGTCCACCAAAAAGGAGTAAAATCCCACTCCATTGTCCAACAAGCCCTGGAAATTCTCCTCAATCTCGACCATCGCGGCGCGTGCGGCTGCGAACCCAATACCGGCGATGGGGCGGGCATTTTGATGCAAGTGCCGCACAAATTCCTGGGGAAGGTTGCAAGCGTAGAAGGCATCGAACTGCCAGAACCGGGACAGTACGGCGTTGGCGCAATTTATACCTCGCCCGATCGCGACACCCGCCAACAAAGTCGCCAAGTTTTTGAGAAAATTGCAACAGAAGAAGGTCAAACCGTCCTCGGTTGGCGCGATGTTCCCACCGATAACTCGTCCTTGGGGGAAACGGCTAAAGCTAGCGAACCCTTTATGCAGCAAGTCTTCGTCGCGCGATCGCCCGACCTAACCGACGAAGAAGCCTTCGAGCGCAAACTCTATATTATCCGCAAACGCGCTCACGCCGCCATTCGTAGAGGAGAAATCGATCCCTATTGGTACCAAGCCAGTCTTTCGGCGCGCACCCTCGTTTACAAAGGGATGCTGATGCCAGTCCAGGTGGGACAATATTACCCCGAACTCCACGACCCGGACATGGAAAGCGCCCTGGGCCTCGTCCACTCCCGCTTCAGCACCAACACCTTCCCCAGTTGGGAACGGTCCCACCCCTACCGCTACGTCGCCCACAACGGCGAATTTAATACCCTGCGCGGCAATATTAACTGGATGCACGCGCGTCAGTCGCTATTTAAATCCCAATTATTCGGCGGCGATCTCGAGCAAATTAACAACCTTATCAACATCAACGGCAGCGACTCCGGCATCTTCGATAATACCCTCGAACTGATGGTTTTGGCGGGGCGATCGCTTCCCCATGCCGTGATGATGATGATTCCCGAACCCTGGACTGCCCACGAGTCAATGAGCGACGAAAAGAAGGCCTTTTACGAGTATCATTCTTGTTTGATGGAACCTTGGGACGGTCCGGCTTCGGTCGCTTTCACCGATGGAACTACTATTGGGGCGGTACTCGATCGCAACGGGTTGCGTCCCTCGCGCTACTACGTTACCAAAGACGACCTCGTAATTATGGCTTCCGAAGCGGGAGTCTTGCCCATCGAACCGGAAAGAGTCGCCCGCAAAGGACGCTTGCAACCCGGACGGATGTTTTTGGTGGATATGGAACAGGGGCGCATTATTGCCGATGAGGAAATTAAAACGCAAATCGTTACCGAACATCCCTATCGTCAATGGTTGGAAACTTATAAAGTCGAACTGGCGCAACTCAAAGACGTTCCCGCAGAAACCCAAGAAGAAGTTCCCCTCCTACAACGTCAAACCGCCTTCGGTTACACCTTCGAGGAACTGCGCCTGCTGTTGATGCCGATGGCACAAAATGGAGTCGAGGCGATCGGATCGATGGGTTCGGATACGCCTTTAGCCGTCCTTTCCGATCGCCCCAAACTCCTCTACAATTACTTCCAACAACTGTTCGCCCAAGTCACCAATCCGCCCATCGACTGCATTCGCGAGGAAATTATTACCTCTGCCGAAACCACCTTGGGGGCAGAACGCAACCTCCTCGAACCCGAACCGGAAAGTTGCCACCTCATTACCCTAAAAACGCCCGTTCTCAGCAATGCCAAACTTGCAAAATTGAAAGGCATTTCTGAGGGCGATTTTAAGTCTGCGACGCTGCCAATTCTCTTTGACCCCAAAAAAGGGGTGCAAGGGTTGGAAAGCACGATGGAGGCGATTTTCGACCAAGCCGATCGCGCAATTGAAGAGGGGACGAATATTGTAATTCTCAGCGATCGCGGCGTGAATCGAGACAACGCACCTATCCCCGCATTGTTAGCCGTTTCCGGGTTGCACCACCACCTGATCCGCAAGGGGACGCGCACCCGCGTTGGCATTGTCCTCGAATCGGGCGAACCCCGCGAGGTGCATCATTATGCAACGCTCATCGGCTATGGTTGCGGTGCCATTAATCCCTATCTTGCCTTTGAAACTATTGAAGGGTTAATCGAACAGGGAACGCTGTTAAATGTGGAATACGAAAAGGCGTGTCAGAATTACGTCAAAGCCGCAACTAAGGGCGTTATTAAAGTTGCGTCCAAGATTGGGATTTCCACCATTCAAAGTTATCGCGGCGCGCAAATTTTCGAGGCGATCGGGTTAAATCGGTCCGTTGTCGATAAATACTTTACCTGGACGGCTTCGCGCATTCAAGGGGCAGATTTAGAGGCGATCGCGAAGGAGGCAACGTTGCGCCACGAACGGGCATTTCCCGATCGCCCCACCAACGGTCGCGCCCTGGATGCGGGGGGCGAGTACCAATGGCGCAAGGATGGCGAGGCGCATCTCTTCGGTCCCCAAACCATTCACGCTTTGCAAAAGGCGGTGCGAACGGGGGATTACGACCAATATAAGGGCTATGCGGCCTTGGTGAACGAACAGAATCAGAAGTTCTTTACCCTGCGGGGATTGTTGGAATTGAAGCCGCGCGAACCCATTCCCATCGAGGAAGTGGAACCCATTGAAGCGATTATGAAACGCTTTAAAACCGGGGCGATGAGTTACGGTTCCATTTCTAAGGAGGCCCACGAAAGTCTCGCGATCGCCATGAATCGTATCGGCGGCAAATCTAATACCGGCGAGGGAGGCGAAGACCCGGAACGCTATACGTGGACCAACGAACAAGGCGACTCGAAAAATAGCGCTATTAAACAGGTGGCTTCGGGCCGGTTTGGGGTGACGAGTTTGTACCTCTCCAAGGCGAAGGAGTTGCAAATTAAAATGGCCCAAGGCGCAAAACCGGGAGAAGGCGGTCAGTTGCCGGGGAAAAAGGTGTATCCTTGGATTGCCAAGGTGCGCCATTCCACGCCGGGAGTGGGGTTGATTTCGCCGCCGCCTCACCACGATATTTATTCCATTGAGGATTTGGCGGAACTCATTCACGACTTGAAGAATGCCAACCGCGAGGCGCGAGTAAATGTGAAGTTGGTCAGCGAAGTGGGCGTGGGAACCATTGCCGCTGGTGTGGCTAAGGCCCACGCCGATGTGGTCTTGATATCCGGCTTCGATGGCGGGACCGGCGCATCGCCGCAAACCTCGATCAAACACGCCGGATTGCCCTGGGAGTTGGGGTTGGCGGAAACCCATCAAACGTTGGTGATGAACAACTTGCGATCGCGCATTGTGGTAGAAACTGACGGACAGATGAAGACCGGGCGAGATGTGGCGATCGCCGCCTTATTGGGCGCAGAAGAGTTCGGCTTTTCGACTGCGCCGTTGGTGAGTTTGGGCTGTATTATGATGCGCGTCTGCCACATGAATACTTGTCCGGCAGGCATCGCCACGCAAAACCCAGAATTGCGCAAAAGTTTCGTCGGCGATCCCCAACATACGGTGAATTTCATGCAATTTATCGCCCGAGAGGTGCGGGAAATCATGGCGAGTTTGGGGTTCCGCACGTTGAACGAAATGGTAGGACGAACCGATGTCTTGGAAGCCAAAGGCGCGATCGATCATTGGAAGGCAAAGGGCATCGACCTTTCGCCCATTTTGTATCAACCCAAGGTGGGGCCGGAAGTGGGTCGCTACTGCCAAATTCCGCAAGACCACGGATTGGAGAAGTCCTTGGATATGACGGTGCTGTTGGATTTATGTAAACCTGCCATTGAAAGGGGCGAAAAAGTCGAAGCCACCTTGCCGATTAAGAATACCAACCGCGTTGTCGGCACCATTTTAGGCAACGAAATCGTCAAACGCCACCAACAAGGGTTGCCCGAAGATACAGTACGCCTGCACTTCCAAGGCAGTGCGGGACAAAGTTTCGGTGCGTTTGTTCCCAAAGGAGTCACCCTGGAATTGGAAGGGGATGCCAACGATTACTTCGGCAAAGGACTGTCGGGGGGTAAGATTATCATCTATCCTCCCGCCGGTTCCAGCTTTGTAGCAGAGGAGAATATCCTCATCGGCAACGTCGCTTTTTACGGCGCAACTGGCGGCGAAGCGTATATCAATGGGGTTGCCGGGGAACGGTTCTGCGTGCGCAATTCTGGCGTAGAGGCGGTTGTCGAGGCGATCGGCGATCACGGTTGCGAATACATGACGGGGGGAAAAGTGGTTATTATTGGCCCCACCGGACGCAACTTTGCCGCCGGGATGAGTGGCGGTGTAGCTTATATCTTGGACGAGGCGGGGGACTTCGCGACTCGTTGCAATACGCAGATGTCGGACATCGAACCCCTGGATGAGGAAGATCTGGCAACGGTTCGCCAAATGGTGGAGAAGCATGGCGAATACACCAAGAGTGGGAAAGCGGCGAAAGTGTTAGCAAATTGGGGAGAAATGGAGTCGAAGTTCGTTAAGGTAATGCCGCGCGACTACAAGCGGGTGTTGCAATGTTTGAAGGAAGCCGAAGAGTCGGGTTTGAGCGGCGACGAAGCGCTTTCGGCTGCCTTTGAAGCCAACGCCCGCGACTTGGCTCGTATTGGGGGGAGTTAGGGTTTTATAGTCAAATGGTTGGGGTAAGGTATGAGCAAGACTTAATGATTGTGTGATGCGTACCTTACCCCTACCCGTTACTTTCGCTAAGCTATGGGTAGTAAAGATAGCCTTGAATTTAAGGCCGCTGTGCTTTGAGAAAAAGACAAAAGTCTATATAAATTGGAGAAAATGTGGTAATGGAAGAGTCTGAAGTGCGAGCGGAAGATAACGTTCTGGAAAACAACGTTGAGGATAATTCGGAAGATATTCTTCCGTTTCAATATTCTATAACAAGTTATGGTGCTGATTATCCGGTTGATGGGCTAGTCAAGCGCATAAGTAATGGTAGTATATATGTCCCCTCATTTCAACGTGGATATGTGTGGAAGTTTAAAGAAGCATCGCGTTTTGTTGAGTCACTCTTACTAGGTTTACCGGTTCCGGGAATCTTTCTGGCTAAGGAGCAGGAGACTCAAAAGCTTATAGTAATCGACGGTCAGCAAAGATTACGTACAATACAATACTTTTACGATGGAGTTTTTGAACCTACTAAAAAGGAATTTTCATTACAAGGTATTAGTTCTGAATTTAAAGGAAAAACTTATAAAACACTATCTGAAGAAGACAGACGCAGGCTGGATGACTCGATTATACCGGCAACCATTGTTAAGCAGGATGAACCTTCAGACGACGCTAGCAGTATTTATCATATTTTTGAGCGCCTCAATACTGGTGGAGTTAATTTACTGCCTCAAGAAATTAGGGCATGTATATATCACGGAGAGTTTAATCAGTTATTGGGAAAACTCAATACAAACGAGTTTTGGCGTAAGGTATATGGGTCGGAACATCCCGATCCTAGAATGAAGGATCAAGAGCTGATCCTTAGATTTCTTGCACTCTACTTCAATGGCGAAAATTATAAAAAACCCATGAAGGGCTTTCTCAATAGTTTTATGGGCAGAAATCGTCACCTAGATCGATATACTAACGAAGAAATCGAAAAAGTTTTTTATGGCACAATTGAAACGGTTTATAAATGTTTTGGAAAAAAGGCGTTTAAGCCTAATATACAACTAAACGCAGCGGTGTTTGATTCTATTATGATCGGTTTATCTTATAGACTTAGTAGTGGTTTAATTAGCGATGAGGAATCAGTAAAATCGAAATATCAAGCTCTTCTTGAAGATAAAAGATTCTTAGAGGTAACTGTTAATACTGCTCGCACTACGGAGAGGTCAATTGTAGAAAGTAGGCTTAATCAAGCGATCGACGCATTCAGAGATGTGGAATGAAAAACCAAAAAGTTGTACGCTATAAGCAGCAGCTTGATAATCTTTTTAACAAGATATCCAATCTCCAAGCAGATAGTGAAATGCAATCCCATTGGGCGCGATACTTATGTATTCGAGTTTCCGGTTTTTTAGAAGTGTCTATACGTTCTATCTATAGTCAATATGCCAAAGACAAGGCAGCACCTCCTGTAGCAAATTACATTGAAAAGCAACTGTCTAAATTCCAGAATCCTAATATGGAAAAAATTCTAAATGTTGCGAGAGATTTTAATGCTGAATGGGCAGATGAACTTCAAGAATTTATTGAGGGTGAAATAAAAGATTCAGTTGTTAGTATTGTAGCAGTAAGAAATCAAATTGCCCACGGCGAGAATGTGGGAATAACTTATATAAAAATAAAAGGATACTATCAGAATGCTGTTAAGCTTGTCGAATTTATTGAACAACAGTGTGCGCAATGAACCATACCGTTAAATTGCTTGATGTAGTAGCTTTAACCGTCGATCTACCTGAATACAATTTGTGGCGCGGGCAAGTCGGCACAGTCGTTGAAATTTTAGCAGGGGGTGAAGCGTTTGAAGTAGAATTTAGCGATCGCGACGGACGCACCTACGAATCTCTTGGTTTGCGACGCGATCGCTTCATGGTACTGCACTTTGAACCGATTACTCCGAATTCTAAGTAGGTGGGCATAAATAAGTGTATAATAATAAATTAGTTAGAAAAGGGAGTTGTTTTATGCCAGCACAACTAAAAATCCGTCTGAGCGACAGCGAAGAAAAGGAACTATTGGAATT
>JAXHVQ010000185.1:0-9393 GCA_034189065.1 Cyanobacteriota bacterium | reverse complement strand
GGTTGCTGCGACAGTAGGCGACAACGAGGGCTTGTCGGGCGCGCGAGACGAGGTGGGGATCGAGTTCGATGGCGCAGACTTCTTGGAATTGCGCGATCGCTTCCTCGAAGTTTCCCGCCTGCAATGCGGCTTCTCCGGTTTCTACGCTTGGGTTGGGAACAGAAGTCATAGCACGCTACCCCAATTCGACTCTTTTCAACGATATCTTATTTGTTCGATGGCGGCACGCGCGATCGCCCGATTTCATCAAGGCACGCCATGCCATCTGTTTTACGAAATTGTACATACAAACTCTGCCCGGTCAAAATTTTTCTAAGGTTGGAGTTCAATATTTTTAGATAAAAGGGTAAAGTATAATGATTGAAAAACAGTTTCATTGCTGGCGAAATCGAACGAAGGTAACTACTATAGGAATCGATGTAATCTGGTACATGACAAGAGGCTAAAGGTTCTTTAAGGCTTTTTTTGAGTTTAAGCGGGAAGATTTGTTCGAGCGACTTGAAAGTGAATTGCGACCATTGACTCATATGGTGTGGTGGGAGATCGAGCAAGTATTCTTTGTATTTCAAAAAACTGTTTGCATTGGGAACTGCAAAAATTAGTTTTCCGTTGGCTTTTAAGATTTGAAGCGACAATTCGATAAAGCTTTTGGGATCGGGAAGGTGTTCGAGGACTTGAAAGCTACAAACTGCGTCCATAGAGTTGGAGTAGACTTTAGCCGCCTCTTTCAAGTCAAGCTTTTCTACAGCAATATTATTGTGTTGCGCGATTCTAACGGCTGCTGTATTGGTTTCGATCCCTCGAATATTCAAACCTATACCGCTACCCCGTTTCACAAATGCTCCCGAACCAGAGCCAATTTCTAGAACTGAATTGCAATCTAATAAATCTGATATTGCCACTTCATATTCCCACTTATCTGCCATGTAATACCAGTCAAATTGCTGAAGCTGTTGGTACAGTTTTTCAGAACCCGCAATATCCTGGGGAAAAAAGAATTTCAGTTGAGTTTGGTTGCACTGATACTTTTGAATTTCTGCATATCCGCCTAATTCCTCGGTAATATCGATTTGAAAGGTATCTTGCCAATTTTCAATTATTTTTTGTACTTTAATATTTTCTAATAAACTGATATTGCTGGAACCGGTAAGAGGGCTTATAGCCATAGCGTTAGTTTACCTTATAAGATTCAAAAAACGGTCTACCGCATTTGTCGTGTTAAGTCATACAGACGATTGAAGAAGTTGTTCGAGCGCAAAAAGCAATCGCCGATTCAATGACTGGGGAAGTAATTTTAGTATTTTCGCCAGTTTTGATGAAGGAGGTTTGCGCGCGCTCTCCCAGTTTTCTGGGTTTTCTAAAAAGTTTAGCATCTCGGTATCGATTAAATCCAAACTTTTAAAGTAAGAGGCTAATTCAAATCCATAGTCGTAATACCGTAAGGCTTGACAAATTGCCAAGGATTTGAATGCCTGTTCTCGGTTAGGGACAGTGTTTTGTCCAATAAAATCGAATAGCCAAACTGCTTCGCACCAAAGCGGTTGGTGTTTTCCGCTGTCGGCTAGGGGATTTTTACGGCTGGCACGATGATACTGGAAATCGAAGAGGAGGAAACCGCGCGATCGCATGAACTCATCTATTTGAGCGTAAGTGGTTTCTCCAATATAATTTTCAACGAATCCAGTTTCTGTCTCAACACAAAAAGCTTTCTTTAGAAGTTTTTCGCCAGCTTTTAAAATTGGTAATTCTAAACCTTGGGTATCCAGTTTGATAATATCAGCCTTGAGGTCGTTCGTTTCGACCAAAGCATCGAGGGTATTACAAGTTACTGGCTGAGTTCCCTTAACCGTAAATAGGTTGGCAAATGAAAAGCGTTTTAGCCAGCTTGAATTAGGAGACAAAAGCGAATAGCAGTAAATACTTTCGGTTAAATACATTGTTTGCATCCCCGTCTCTCCAGCAATTGCGTAAGCTAGATAACAAGCCGATTGATAAGGATGAGGTTGAGCATTTAGTCGGCCGCATTCCTCTTGATTGGGGTCGAATCCAGTGTAGGCAAGCAGCGGCAGCAAGTTCGACCACTTTGTGTCGAGATAACCACTACATCCTAAGTCTACAAAATTGATAGATTCAATGCGATCGCTAAAACAATTCATAATTTATTGCCTGAAAATTCTAATTTTCATGATTTAGAGTCAAGTTCATTTAAGCCATTCGTCTAGTTCTTTTTCAATTAGGTCACTGGTTTTCAGAATGTCATCTTTATAACCCTGTTTTAAAGTTGAGCGGGTTTCCGGTGCTAGAGTAATTTGCCTGATTTTGCCAAAAAAAATATTAGTTTTGAAAGAGTATCTCCAAATTCGTAAGGCAGAGGGTATGCGAAATTGATTTAAATAGTCCAACAATTTTTGTCGAATAAAAAATTGAAATTTAATGGATAGAGGAAACTTGCCTTTGTTATGGATTTTGATTTCTGGAACAAAATTGCAATTTACTCCTAAGAATTTATAAAGTTCTTGAATCGTTTTGACTGGCTCTCGCTTTAGCTCCTTTGTGAGTATAATATGAATTTGTTCTTTGGGAAAAATATCAATATATCTTTTGACTTGCTCTGAATAAAGCCCCGAATGAAAATACAAATAATTGTAGTAATATTGAACTGGATTATCATACTTAAAATCAAAGTCATTCATTCGATCCTTTTCCCGAACAAGGGCTTTTTCAAAAGGGTGAACCCATTCGTGTCCCTCGCAAACCATCCAGTTATATAAAGAAAAAGCTCGCTCTACTGGATTGCGTAAAATAATAATTATTTTGGCATCAGGATAAACGGTTTTAATCCAAACAGCACTTTCTGGCGACGTTAGATAAGCTGTTGAAGCTTCCCCTATTGCTTTTTCTTCTTTCGCATCGGCAAATAAATGGAGGTAAGTCGCGAAATCTTTGAATCCGCGAAGATGACAAAAAAATGCAGGTTCTTTAAGTTCTATGTACGGGTGCATGAAAATTTCTGGATGCTGTTTGAGGTACATCCACAAAGAAGTTGTCCCCGCTTTGGCTGCACCCACAATAAAAAAATTAGGGTGCTTCGTTGACGATTGTTCGTCACCGGCGGATAATGGGTCTTGGGATAGATTTCGGGATAGATTTTCGCGATCGCTCATTTCGACCTCCTTGCTTTAATTGATTTCCCTACTCATTTAAAGTAAGGAAGTTTCTAATTGGTCTGTTTCCCATTGCAAGATTGGCGCGATCGCGCCCCATCTGCCTTCGTTCAAAGGATAACCGATAGCTGAAATTTGAACGCCGAAAACATTTTCGTGATACTCAATGATTTTGAGAGGCTCCAAGGCATAAGCTGCTAATGTAATTGTATAATCTCCCGGTTTCAAAAGGCAAGAGGGAATCTGGCAAATAGCGCGGTAGGTATTACAATTTAACTCCTTTTTAGTTTGTAAACTATCCACATCCCAAGACGTAAAAATAGGTTGTCCGGTCAAATCTATTACTCGCAGTACCAATGCCCATAGAGAACATTGAATATTAATTCGATAAATAATTTCAATTGAAAAATTTTCTTGGTAGTTAATTACCGAATTTGTTCTGCCCAACTCATCAATAATCTTTGCACGGAGCAAACTCACTTCCCGAGTGGGATTTTGCTGATGACTGTTAGACTCCCAGGTTCCTGTTACTTCGATTCCTGTCTTAAGGTAAGATTCAATTGTACTTTGTGCCGAACCTCTTTTAATCAATTGACCCCGTTCTAGAATCAAGACTTGACTGCATAGTTGACTGACAGCCGCCATATTGTGACTAACAAAAAGGACGGTACGCCCTTCTTGTCCTACATCTTTCATTTTCCCCAAACACTTTTTTTGAAATGTCGCATCTCCCACTGCCAAAACTTCATCAACAACAAGAATTTCCGGTTCTAAATGGGCTGCCACGGCAAAGGCGAGGCGGACGTACATTCCCGAAGAATAACGCTTAACTGGCGTATCTAAAAACTTTTCTACTTCAGCAAAAGCCACAATCTCATCAAATTTATGCCGAATTTCTGCCTTACTCATCCCCAAAATCGCCCCGTTGAGATAAATATTTTCTCGCCCGGTTAATTCTGGATGAAACCCCGTCCCTACTTCCAATAAACTTGCCACTCGACCTTTGAGAGAAACTCTGCCTCGAGTCGGTTCGGTAATTCGACTTAAAATTTTAAGTAAAGTAGACTTTCCCGCACCATTGCGGCCGATAATGCCAACGCGATCGCCTCGTTCGACTTCAAAGGAAATATCCTGTAATGCCCAAAACTCCTCCGTATTAGGATTTACGACTTTTCTCCCCGTCAATCGTCGCCCCGCCGATTTAATGCTATCGGCTAAAACATCTCGAAGCGCGCGATAATGTTCCCGTTGATAGCCGATTGTATATTTCTTTCCCAAATTTTCGACTCGGATTGCTGCGTCAGACATAGAACTTTAAATTACATCGGCAAAGCTTCGTTCCATTCGGCGAAAATACCAAATCCCCCCCGCTAATAACAACAGCAAAAAGGCTACAGAAAGCGTAAAACCCTGCCAGTATATTTGCGAGCGCCCGCCCAGGATTGCCCAGCGAAACCCATCAATCACGCCAACCAAGGGGTTGAGCGAATAGAGCAAACGCCACTGTTCTGGAACAATATTACTACTAAATCCAACGGGAGAAATATACAGACCAAATTGAGTAATAAAAGGAACAACGTATCGGAAATCCCGATATTCCACATTGAGGGCGGCAAACCAGAGACCGACAGCGAGGCTAGCAATGGCAGCGATCGCGATAAATCCCGGCAACAATAAAACCCGCCAAGTTGGAATAAAATTATACCAAGCCATTAAACCCAGCAAGATCGTTCCCGCCACCAAAAAATCGACAAAACTCACCACCACTGCACTCGCCGGAACAATGGCGCGCGGAAAATAAACCTTAGAAATTAAATTAGCATTGGCAATTAAACTATTACTGCACGCTGCCAAAGAATTCGCAAAAAACTGCCACGGCAACAGGGCAGAAAAAACCAAAATCGGATAGGGCGCGCCTTCTGACGGCAATCTTGCCAACTTGCCAAAAACCACCGTCAGAACCACCATTGTCAAAAACGGCTGTAGCAACGCCCAAGCCAGACCGATAGCCGTTTGCTTATAACGGACCAAAATATCGCGCCACGCCAAAAAATAAAATAACTCTCGATAGCGCCACAAATCTTGCCAGTAATGCTTTTCAGCACGCCCCGCTTCAATGACAAGTTCGCTTTCGACGCGATCGCTTCCCGGTGGTGGCATGGGCATGAACAAAACCCCAACTTAACTCTTAACTCATCGATCCTCGCCGGGATTTAGGCGACGAAGAGGCTCCCTTTAACCTTAAGAGAATCTAGTGGGTCAGTGTAGCAAATTGTTTCTAGCCACACAATAAATCTTAAAATCCTACCAATCCCCCGCACAATGAAGGCTATGATAGGGATTGACCTCTCTCTGTTTAAACTGTCAGTAGCCAGAGTCTATACGCACCACCCCCTCAACCCCCTTCGCGCGCGTCAAATCACGAACTGTAACATCCGGGTCTATGGTCTCCAATGCAAATTCCCAACCGCCCTCTCCGGGTAATCGGGATAACCTTCCTTCCTCCAAGGCTTCCCCAAGCTTCTCCAGTCTACTGAAGCCCCAGGAAGAATCCCTCAATTTGCGGCAGTTGTTTTCAACCGCGCGCCGCCGATGGCTGCTATTGGCAACGGTAACCCTCGCCGTCAGCGCCCTCGTGGGGGGAAGGGTATTGCGGGAGGATCCGCGCTACCAGAGCCAGTTTCGCCTCCTGGTCGAACCCATCGCAGGGGACGAAAGATTCGACCAGTTTAGCCAGCGCCTTGCCGGACAACTGGGCGTTCGCCTCGACTACCAAACCCAAATCCAAGTATTGCGCAGTCCGGTTTTGCTCGAGCCGATTGTCGAAAAAATTCAACAGCGCTATCCCGAAATGAGTTATGGCGCGCTAGTGGGCAATTTGGGAATCGCTCGTTTAGAAGAAGTTACCAAAATTCTGGAAATCACCTACACCGACACCGATCCCGACAAAATCAAATTTGTTCTCGATACCCTCGCCCAAGGCTTTATTGACTATTCCAGGCGAGAACAGAGAACTAGCAACCAAAAAGGCCTAGATTTTGTCGAAGGTCAACTGCCCGAATTGAGAGATCGCGTCGATCGATTGCAAAAAACAATGCAAGTCTTTCGGCAGGACAATAACCTCATGGATCCAGAAGTCCAAGGTCAAAAACTCTCCGAACGCCTTTTGGGGTTAAAACAAGAGCAACAAGCGACCCAAAGCAGTCTCAGTCAAGCTGAGTCTCTCCAGGCAACGCTTCAACAACAATTGAACTTGGAACTGGATCAGGCAATGACGGTGGCAGCCCTCTCAGAAGCCCCGCGCTATCAAACGTTGCTCAACGAATTGCAAAAACTCGAAACCGAAATTGCCTCTGAGTCGGCGCGCTTCACCAGTAATAGCCCTGCAATTCGCGCGTTGCGCAAGCGGCGAGATAACTTGTTACCGTTGTTGCAAGAGGAAGCGGTGGGAGTGTTGGGCGTGTCGGGAGTTAACGAAAGTGCCGAAGCAATGGCAGCCTCGCCCAACCCCATACGCCTGCAACTGACCCAAGATTTAATCAAAGCCACCAACCAAAAACAGGTTCTAGCGGTGCAAAATGCAGCCCTCTCCCAAGCCGAACGGCAAATTCAGCAGAGGGTTCAGGAAATGGCGATTTTGACTCGTCAGTATAACGACCTGCAACAACAACTCGAAGTCGCAACGGAAAGTTTAAATCGCTTTTTGCTGGTGAAGGAGGATTTGCAAATTGAGTCGGCGCAGCAAACCCTGTCGTGGGAATTGATTTCAGCGCCCAGCCAACCTCAAGTCCCGATCTCGCCCAATGTACCGCGCGGCTTGCTCATTGGAGCGGTGGCGGGTGCTATGGCCGGGGTTAGCGCGGTCTTATTAGCTGAAAAGTTAGATGTGCGCTTGCATTCGACAGAGGAGATTAATGAGAGTTTGGGATTGCCGGTATTGGGTTTGGTACCGTCGCGCAAAGAACTCAAAGGGAAAGGACGCGATCGCTCCCGACAAACCGGTCAACCTTTGGCATTCCCTTCCATGCGCCGTTACCGCGCTTCTCCTTTTTTGGAAGCGTTTCGTTCTCTCCACGCCAATCTCTCGTTTATCAGCCCCGACCGACCCCTACAAGTGTTGACCATTAGTTCGTCGATGCCGTTGGAGGGCAAGTCTACGAACTCCTATCATCTCGCCCAAGCTGCCGCAGCAATGGGTCGCAAAGTTTTATTGGTAGATGCCGATTTGCGCCGCCCTCAAATTCACGCGATGGCGGATTTGCCCAATGTTTGGGGTCTGTCTCACGCCATTTCAATGGATATTGAGGTAGAGGATTTGATCCAGCGATCGCCGAATGAAGATAATCTCTATATTCTCACCGCCGGTCAAATTCCCCCGGATCCAACTCGCTTGTTGTCTTCTCAGAAAATGCACAATTTGAGCGTGAAGTTGCGCGAATCTTACGATTTTATTATCTTCGATACGCCTCCGTTGTTTGGGTTAGCCGATGCTAAATTTTTGACCGCCCATGCCGACGGTTTAGTTTTAGTGGTGAGAATGGGACAAACCGATCGCACTCTCCTCAAACAAGTTTTGGATGGGTTGAAGGTCGCTCAAGTTTCGGTTCTCGGTATTATTGCTAATGGGGTGAATGACTATAGTTCCAGTTCTTACAGTTACTACCATCGTTATTTCAACGCAGAAGACGACGAGCGATCGCAGTCCAATCAAAATCCGATGGGAAGTTCTAGGTAATTAGTAATTGGTAATTGGTCCTTTGGATTAAAGGTTTTAGAGGTGCTTAAATTCAACTTAATTTCAAGAACTTTTGGGGCAATGTGCTGTCTGCTGTGGATGAGTTGCCTGCCAACCGTCGCCCAAACGCCGCCCTCAATTCCCCTCCCCCAAATTGCTCCCAGTCGTTCGGACGTTCCCTATACATTGGGAACAGGCGATCGCCTCAATATGGAAATCTTTGACGTACCCGAATATAGCGGCGAATACTCAGTTCTCATCGACGGTACCCTCAACTTGCCGATTTTGGGCAGCGTTGAGGTGGGCGGTTTGACCTTGGATGAGGCGACGGCCCTGATTTCGCGTCGATACGCGCCCTATATTGTCGAACCGTTGGTGACCCTCAGTTTGCTTTCGGCCCGTCCCATTAACTTAGCTGTTTCCGGCGAAGTCAACCGTCCCGGAACTTATACCGTCGTTCTTAACCAAGGCCGCACGTTTCCCACGGTAACCGAAGCCCTCGAACTAGCTAGAGGAATTACCCGCGCCGCAGATTTGCAACAAGTGCAAGTACGTCGCACCTACCAAGGTCGAGAACAAAACTTTACGGTGAATTTAGTAGCTTTGTTGCAAAACGGCGCGATCGGACAAAACTTGACCTTACGCGACGGAGATACTGTTTTTGTTCCCACCACCGTTGCCATTAACCCCGCCGAAATTCGCGCTGTTGCCGAAAGTAGTTTTGCCCCCGCTGAAAACGATCCGTTTCCCGTTGCCGTGGTGGGAGAGGTGGTTCGTCCCGGAACCCATATCATGGGTGTGACGCGATCGGGCAATCCGCCGACGGTGACGCAAGCAATTCAGCAAGCAGGCGGTATTGAACCCCTTGCTGATATTCGCCGCATCGAACTCAGTCGTTTGACCCAAGATGGATTGGAACAAACCCTTGAAGTGAATTTGTGGGAATTATTGACAACAGGCGACTTGACTGAAGATGTCATTTTGCAGCGCGGGGATACGATTTTTATCCCCGAAGCTGAAGAGTTGAACCCCGCTGAAGCCGATATTTTAGCCAGTGCCACGTTCTCCCCAGATGTCATTAAAGTGAATGTCGTCGGAGAGGTTGTGGTTCCCGGCACCAAAGATCTTCCCCCCAACGTCCCTCTCAATCAAGCGTTGCTCGCGGCGGGCGGATTCAACAACCGTGCCGATCGCGGCGACGTTCAGTTGGTTCGTCTCAATCCCGACGGTACGGTTGCGAGGGAAGAATTTCGCATTGATTTTACCCGAGACATTAGCGACGAAAATAACCCCATTTTGCGCAATAATGACGTAGTGATTGTGGGCAAGACGGGTTTAGCCAGCTTTTCCGATACCCTGGGACAAGTTCTCGAACCCATCGGTCGAGGATTTTCGTTGTTTACTTTTCCGTTTAATTTCTTGAGAATTTTTGGGTTGGAGTAGGGATGGTGGGGAGATGGGGAGATGGGGAGATGGGGAGATGGGGAGATGGGG
>JAXHVQ010000184.1:0-9714 GCA_034189065.1 Cyanobacteriota bacterium | reverse complement strand
GGCGGGGGAGTAGGGGAGTAGGGGGAGCGGGGGAGCAGGGGAGCAGGGGAGCAGGGGAGCAGGGGAGCAGGGGAGCAGGGGAGCAGGGGAGCAGGGGAAGCAGGGGAAGCAGGGGGGAATTGTATTTAATTTTTAATTTTCAATTTTTAATTTTTAAGCAACCCTAATACGCCGCGATCGCTTTGATTCATAGGGTTTCAGCTTTGTGCAGCAAGCCCTAAGCTAAGACGCATCTGATATGAAATCCCTCAAAAAATACTATAGATATTTCCCCCCGTCCCCCCGTCCCCCAGTCTCCCCGTCAATCATCTGTAGGGACGTTGTATACAACGTCCCTACTGGGGGAAATGGTATTACGTTTGCCATATCTGGCGCTTCCCCTCTAAAATAATTGTCCTACCCTCTAGATATGGTGTCTGCCTCCTGTGAATTTTTTAGAAGAGTGGAACGCGAGTTGCGTTGACGAACGCATTACAGTCCTTAACGTTACCCCTTTAGAAGGAAACGGTCCCTACGACTATTTGTTTTACTCCGATGCCATTCCCCGGCGCAACGACGGACGCATTCGCGATCGCCAACTCAAACAATACCGGCACATCGAGGAAGGAGGATGGTGGTGTTCGGGGATGAACCTTTTGGCAGGGGAAGAAGACTTGTGGGGTTGCTTCAAACCGAACCAACCGCGTCTCTCTCGCGATCGCAACCGACCGATTAAATACGAACATCCTCCCAAAACAGCAACGGGAGTCTTTGCCTTGCGCGTTCCCCCGCCGATTTGGGAGACAATTGCACAGCGCCACTCTCCAGACACTTGTCCCCAAAATAGCAGTCTCCCGAATTTTGGCTTTTGGCAATGGCTGATCGAAAACCCCCAGATTCCCGTTTGCCTCACCGAAGGCGCAAAAAAAGCCGGAGCCCTCCTCACTGCCGGATACGCCGCGATCGCATTGCCGGGAGTTAATAGCGGCTATCGTACCCCTCGCTACGAAAATGGCGATCGCGCGGGCAAGTCCCAACTGATTCCCCAACTCCAAGTCCTCGCCACGCCCAACCGCCCCATTTATCTCGTTTTCGACCAAGACTCCCAACCCAAAACTATCAAAGCCGTCCGCGCAGCTATTCGCCAAACCGCATTTTTACTGAAACAACAAGGCTGTACCGTAAAAATCGTGACGTGGAATCCTCAATGGGGCAAAGGTGCAGACGACCTCATCGCAGCGCGCGGTACAGAAGCCTTCGATCGCGCCTTCGAGGAAGCCCTTCCCCTTGACCTGTGGAAAGCCCGTACATTTCGCCAACTGACCCACTCTCCCGCCCGAGAATTCAACGATCGCTATCTACCTTGCAATCCCGCGATCGTTCCCCCGCACCTTAACACCTCCCTCATCGCCATTCAATCGCCCAAAGGCACCGGAAAAACCCAACACCTCCAACGCATCGCCCGAAACGCGATCGCCTCCAACCAACGAGTCCTCGTCATCGGTCACCGCGTCCAACTCGTCGAAGACCTGTGTCAGCGCTTTGGACTCCCCACCATCGCCCAAATCCGCACCGGACAAAGCGCCGAACTCGGTTGCGGGCTGTGTATCGACTCCCTGCATCCCAACTCCCAAGCCCAATTTCGCGTCCGAGACTGGGAGGGGGCAACCGTCATTATCGACGAAATCGAACAAGTGCTGTGGCACTGCCTCAACTCTAGCACCTGCACCAGCCAACGCGCCGCCATCCTCAAAACCTTCAAAAGCCTCGTCCAAACCATTTTAGGCGGTAGCGGTCGCCTGTACGTCGCCGACGCAGATTTAAGCGACGTTTCCCTCGACTATCTCCTCACCTTAGCCGGAGTCCAGCAACAGCCCTTCATCGTACAAAATCGCTGGAAGCCCTCTGAGGACGAAGCTTGGACCGTCTACAACTATCCCGAAACCACTCCAGATCGCTTGGTGGGCGATTTAGTACAACATATTCGAGAAGGCGGCAAACCCTTCGTCTGTCTGTCGGCGCAAAAACTCACCAGTCAGTGGGGAACGCGCGCCCTCGAAGCCTATCTCCACAAACAATTTCCCAAGGCGCGCATCCTTCGCATCGACTCCGAAACCGTTGCCGAACCCAATCGATGCCGAGAGGGGTGCATCCCTCGACTGAACGATATTTTGCTCAACTACGATATCGTCCTCGCCAGTCCCTCCATCGAAACGGGGGTCAGTCTCGACCTGTGCGGTCACTTTACCAGCGTTTGGGCGATCGCGCAAGGTATCCAAGGCGAATCTTCCGTGCGTCAGTCCCTCAGCCGCATTCGCGACAATATCCCCCGCCATATTTGGGTCGCCCCCTACGGTTTCAATCAGGTGGGAAACGGTTCTACGTCCATTCCGGGGTTGCTGGACTCGGGACAAAAGTTGACAAGGTTGAATATTCGCCTTTTGCAACAGGCGGACTTTGAGGCTATTGACGATTTAGATACGGGATTTCAAGCGGAATCTTTGCTATGTTGGGCAAAGTTTGCCGTGCGTTTCAATGCGACCATGCTTCAGTATCGAGAGGCGGTGTTGGCGGGGTTGCGCGGGGAGGGACATCGAATTGTGGAGATGCCACCGCCGGAGACGATAAAAGTATCGAGTTCGTCGCGTCGAAAAGGTGGGTTGAAATCGGCAAGAGAATCGAGTCAAAATGCGATCGCGGATGCAATTAATGCAGTGCGCGAACAAAACTATCGCCTTGAATGCGAGGCTATTGCTGCGGCACCGGAGTTGAACGACTGCGAGTATCAGGCGCTGAAGCGGCAGATGGTTAAGACGGTTCAAGAACGGCGACAGGAACGCAAGTATGAGTTAAAGGTTCGCTACGGTCTCCCTGTGGTGCCGGAGTTGGTGGTGAAGGATGATGGGGGGTGGTATGCTAAATTGCGCTTGCACTATTTTCTCACGGTGGGACGTTCCCAGTTGCGGGCGCGAGATGCGGCGGTGGCGAAACAATTGCTCGAACAAGGGGAGGGGAGTATATTTTTGCCGGATTTTAATCGGTCTCAATTGGGCGCGATTGTCGGGACAATGGAACGGTTGGGTTTGCCTGCGCTGTTGCAGGACCGCCAACGGGAGTTGCGCAATACGGATTTGGATTTGCAGGCAATGGCCGCGATCGCGCTCTCTAGTCGTTCGGCGTTGAAAACGATTACCGGTTTGCGATTGGCGAAAAATTCAAGTCCCGCAATGGTGGTTCGTCGTTTTTTGGAGCTATTGGGATACGGTCTTCGATACGTGCGCATTGAGGGAAACTCCGCCCGTACTGGGAAAAAGCGCGTCCGCGTTTATTGCGTCGAAAGGCCCGACGACGGCCGCGATCGCGTTTTTAAGTATTGGCTCGAGCGTTTTGGAGGAGTGGAAATTGAGTTTGAGGAGGGATTGCGCCTATCGAAAGCGCCTCATTTGCCCGAAAGCGAGCAGAGTCGATATGTTCAGCTAAGCTTGTTATCAATTAATAATTGATTAATTGGGCCTAAGACCTCTGGGAATTGAAATTGTGATTCGGGTTTGATGGGGTGACTGGGGGACTGGGAGACAGAGGATAACCAATTTAGATGCGTCTTAGTTTAGAGCATGGAACTTAAATTCTCCCAAAGGTAATAGGCGATGAGTCTCCTTTGCGAAGAAAGATGGAAATGGTATAAGATATCCCGATATCTTCCATTTATCGAGAGCTGTCTCCTACCTACTAAATCTTCGTGACCCCATCCAACACCTCCTCGTCGCCCGCCCGCACTCCTTTATACAACCTAGCCGTCGAGCAAAACGCCAAACTAACCGCCTTTTCCGGTTGGGAAATGCCCGTCCAGTTTGGCGGCGTGAAACAGGAACACAAAGCAGTCAGAACTTCGGTCGGAATGTTCGATATTTCCCATATGGGGAAGTTCGCCTTGGGCGGAAAACGACTGATTGAATCGTTGCAATATCTAGTCCCCTCGGATTTGCGTCGCTTACAGCCCGGTCAAGCTCAATACACCGTGCTCCTGAACTCCGAAGGGGGGATTATTGACGATATCATTTTTTATGACCAAGGCGAGGACGAAGCGGGCGCGCAACAGGGTTTCTTGATTGTTAATGCTGCGACGAGACAGAAGGACAAGGAATGGTTGCAAACTCATTTAGACGCAACGCTAACCGACCTCTCCGACGAAAATGTTTTAATTGCAGTACAAGGACCCCAGGCGGCGGCTGTGCTGCAACCGTTGGTCGAAGAAAATTTGACGGGACTTAAAGCATTCGGACACCGAAATGTCAAGGTGTTGGGACAGCCGGGATTTTTAGCGCGTACCGGTTACACGGGGGAAGATGGGTTCGAGGTAATGGTTGCTCCCGAAACGGGGAAAGCGCTGTGGCAAACGCTGGCGGACGCTGAGGTTGTACCTTGTGGTTTGGGGGCGCGAGATACCCTGCGTTTGGAGGCGGCAATGTCGCTGTACGGACAGGATATCGATGACACGACGACTCCGTTGGAGGCGGGTTTGGGTTGGTTGGTACATTTGGAGAAAAAGGGCAATTTCATTGGACGTTCGGTATTAGAACGCCAAAAGGCGGAGGGAGTGGAGCGTCGTTTGGTGGGGATCGAGATGGAAGGACGCTACATCGCGCGTCACGGGTATCCGGTGGTGTCTGAGGGTGCGATCGCGGGAGAAGTCACCAGCGGGACGCTTTCGCCCACTTTGGGAGTTGCGATCGCGCTCGCTTATGTTCCCACTTCTCTGAGTAAAAGAGGACAGTCCCTTGAGGTGGAAATTCGCGGCAAAACTCATCGGGCAACGGTGGTGAAAAAGCCGTTTTATCGGTCGCCCCACCGTTCACAATGAATAATGAATAATGAATAATGAATAATGAATAATGAATAATGAATAATTGATAAGCTGTTCGTAATTTGTAATTCGTCGTTCAAAATGAAGAAAGTTGTAACACTCGCGATCGCGCTCTTTTTAATTGTGTTTTTGGTTTCTACTCCGTCAGTTCGTGCGGAGGAAGAAATTCAACTAGAAGGAGCTAAAATTTTTCAAGTCCAATGTGCGGGCTGTCATCCGGGAGGAGGAAACATTATCCGGCGCGGAAAAAACCTCAAACAACGGGCGATGCGTCGCAATGGAATGGACTCCATTGCAGCGGTTGCCGAGATTGTAACCAATGGGAAGAATAATATGTCTGCTTTTAGCGATCGCCTTACCCCATCCGAAATTGAAGCCGTTTCCGCCTACGTTTTAGACCAGGCTGCAACTGGATGGAGATAATGTCAGTCCCTAGCCAAAATTAGTTATGTATTTTTTCCCAAAATTGTCCAGAACTTTGTTGTACGATCGCCTGCCGGATTTTTGGCGGTACAATTGGTGAAACGTTCAATTTGGGCAGTCTAATCGCGATCGCGCATTAAATTCTTAGAGATATAGTCATTATCTGTAGGGTGTGTTACGCTTCGCTAACACACCTTTGTCGCTGAGACTATAATCTCAAACAAGATGGCAATTCCACCCTGGGAAAGGGAGGTTTAATCGCAGATGGATAAACAGCAGATATTAAAATCTTTAGGCGATCGCAAAGAGCAACTACATGATTTTGCCGTGAAGACGTTGTGGCTATTTGGTTCGGTGGCGAGGGATGAAGCTCATGCAGAAAGCGATGTTGATTTACTCGTGGAGTTTGAAAAACCCGTAGGTTTATTGACCTTTATTAGACTCAAGCAATATTTAGAAGAAAGTTTGAGCTGTTCTGTCGATTTGGGAACGCCCAACTCTCTGAGACCCGATTTAAAGGAAACGGTGTTGAAGGAAGCAATTCGTGCCTTCTAGAAATTATTCGCTGCGATCGCGTCAATTTTATCAGATAGAGTGTCACGCGATCGCGTATCTACATTTTGCTAATGAAACGGATTGGATACAGTTAACCCATCAATTCGCCTAAAGTCGTCTACATTTCTAGTAATTAAGGTCTGTCCCATTCTTGCCGAACTTGTAACTGAAATGCTAGTGCATCTATTTGTTTGGGTAAAAATCCAAACCACCGATCTAAATTTCGATCTGGGACTGACGGTTCTTGAAAATTGTTAGGAAAGTTCGCTGCGACTCTGTGACGTACCAGTATTGCTAAATCTTGAATAAGGCGCAGTTGTTCGTCGGGTTTGAGGTGTTCGATTTGATTGAGAATCTCATTATAGGTTGACATAAAGTCAGTAAACTGTAGACAACAATCGGCTTTCAGTCATTATAGATTAGCATAGCGCGATCGCATCAATTTTATCAGATAGAGTGTCACGCGATCGCGTAACCGGTATACGGTCGAAGTTGGGGAGGATGAAAGGCAAAGACGATGCAATCTTTGGGGACTCCCGCAGCAACAAGTTCATAAGTAATGCCATCTTCAATTCCGTCGTAGTGAATCCAACATTTTATCGTTGCGAATTTCGGCGCGGACAATACAGCCATGCACTCGTCGGTCATTTTCCCAGCCTTCGCGCATCAACATCAAGTGGTTGCGCAAAGGCTGACAACGACATAACTTATTACCTCGCCGTAACGGTAAGGAATGTCGGCATAATATTGGAGAATATTCTCCAACATTTCGCGCCATTTGTCTAGGGGTTGGTTGGGGGTATTCATTAGATAATTTTCTCGGTGTTTGGGTCAAAAATTACAAATTGTTATTTAACATTAATTTATCGCTATTACTGCTCTCGACCTTCCAGTATAGTTCCTTTAAGATTCGCCCCTACAAGATTCGCCCCTCTAAGATTCGCCTCGTAAAGATTCGCCCCTCTAATATCCGCCTTTACGAGATTCGCCCCTCTAAGATTCGCCCTTTCAAGATTCGCCCTTTCAAGGTTCGCCCCTCTAAGATTCGCCCCTTCAAGATTCGCCCCTCTAAGATTCGCCCCTCTAAGATTCGCCCCTTCAAGATTCGCCCCTTCAAGGTTCGCCCCTTCAAGATTCGCATCACAAAGGTCTTTAAATATAAGAACAGCGTTTGACAAATCCAAAAAACTAAAACACTGTAACGCTAGCTCATTTTCTTTTCCCGTTCTTTGTCCGTACAGCCGAGAAAGCCACACGCCAAAAGCTTCCAGCGCAGGCCAATTAATCTTTGAAATTTCCTCTGTCACCCTCGCACAAGCATTAAGAACTACCAATAATGCCTTTTCTGCATTGCGAGATTGTCGCATTTCTTCATGAAAGTTCGGTCGCTCTTTTAGCCCTTCCATCGGCATTCCATTGACAAGCATCACCTCAATTAACCTACATAACATCTTCTGCCAATACTTTACCTCTTCTACATCTTGCAAGCGAAGTTCATCTACAACAAACCCAAATAAATATTCATCCATCGCCGAAACGCCACAGAGCATCGCCCAATCAATTAAGGCTTGACGTTTGTCATAGGTTTTACGCAAGTTTTTTTTTCGCTCTTCTAACTCGTGGTGAATTTCTCGAAGTTCCTCAACAATACGCCTTGCTGTTAAATATTCCCCAAAGCTTTTGTGGGTAAACTCAAAGGTTTTCTCGCTCTCTCGGATGCCTCCACTTTCCCGAAAGTAAAATGCCGTCAGCAGGCGAGTTACGCAGGCTTTGGAATCTTCCTGAAAACTCTCTTGAAAGCGGCGTAGAATTTCTTTCATTCCGCTATTTTCGCAGTGAGCTTCAATTTCCTTAACCGTCGTCGTTCTGCCGTCTCCATGCCAACAAGCAAGGGCAATTTCTTCCAGAATGCCTACAAACTCCTCTTTCTCGATGCCTTCGGTAACCCGATAACTGTGTTTTTCATACCCTCGTTCGTAAACCGCCTCGAGTAAATCTCCGTAAATTTCATTTAAATTTGTATCTTCCGTGAATTGCAATTTGTCCCGTTCTATGCTGAGGGCAATGAGATAATTGAGCAACGGTTGTCTCGTAATTTCAACTAAATTGTCCCGGTTAAGTTCTGGTGGCAAACCATCGTAGAGCTTACCTTTTGCTTGACCGTACAACTGCCACCACAACTGCCGCCGATCTTCATTCAGTAAATGATATTCATCTACAAAGTTGTATTCTTCACCCCTTTTCTCTGCTTCAGTCACAAAATAGGGCAAAAGATACAACAGTTGATGGGGTTGACGAAACTTGCTGCGGTTCGCTTGCACGACAACTTCCCGCCCGCTAATCAAAACCTGTAGGCGCATTTGATGATAGTTAAACTGGTTAACTTTGAGCTGAACTTCCTCAACAAACTGTTTAGCCGCTTCTGCTGCAATTTTGCCCTGCATCGATAGCTCGTCTAAACCATCAAAAATAATTAATAGCCGTTGTTCGCCATTTTCTCGGTCTAGGGGATTGTCGCGCAAAAAACCTTCAACTTGCACGAACTCTCCCACAGCTTTTACCAAGTCGTCCGACAGTTTAAACAGGTGGAGAGGAATCAAAAGAACCGGAATTTCTCCTTTTTCTGCCTGTCGTGCGGCGAATATTTTCGCAAAGGATGATTTTCCAATTCCCGGTCCGCCACTCATCAAGCGAATGGCATCCCCTGTTTTCGCTTCCTGCAACCAGGTTTCCAATTCGCTATTGAGGTCAACGACAACTCGTTCGTAACGTTTCTCATCCCCTATTCTGCGTTCTCGTATCCCCGCCGACTCGCCTTCAATTTCCCGTTGGTAGTGCGCCCGCAACGGCACGTATACCTGTTTGAGACTAAACGATTCGAGGAACATTGGTTCTTCCACCTGCCTTTGCAGCCACGCACGATAGCGCAACCATCCCCGTTGCCGTTCGCTAGCTTGGGTGAAGGGGGTATCGAGTTCTTCTTGCAGGCACAGATAGTCTTCCTTGTGCGCCTTCCATTCGTCGTTGAGGGCAAAAACGAAGTAAGCGGGGAGGCGACGGCTCATATTTCGCGCTTCGACGGGTTTCTCTACATATCGCTCTAACCATTGCGCAAAGCTGGTTTGAGTCGCTCCCACGAAGGGCAAGTCTTGGGGACGGAGGAAAAAGTCGCGCGCGATCGCAATTTCATTTTCCTCTAACGACTCTTCTATGGCTTTGTACAACTCCTTCAGGTTGTCCGGTTCCTCCACCAGCAGCAGCCGATTATCGTCTAATAACTCCTCCATCGCCCCAAACAAAGCCCGAACAACAAGCAAACCGGCAATTTCGCTCAGTTTTCTTTCGAGTCCCAGGTTTTCTAAAATGTCCAGACCGCTTTCTGCCAGGTCGTCCCATTTTAAAAAAGCCCCGTTAATTGCTGCTTTACCGAGAGACAAAAGTAGCCCTTTGGGGTTAATCTTAATTTCTTTGTGTAAGGGAGATTGAGGTCGTTGGACTTTGATGCTGGAGTCTCCAGTCATAGCGAATTCTTGAGAGATGGGTGGAAACTTATTTTCATAATTTTACTATTAAAAGGATCGAACTATAGCGTTTTCAAATCAAACGTAAACAATAAATAGCCCAGAATTCAAATCCACCGCGAGTAGGGACGTTCAATTGAACGTCCCTACCAATTGAACGTCCCTACGTTGAAACGGTTTACATCCCGTTCAGAAATGCTTTAGCACATTTCTTACTCAAATTGAAAATCCCTTAAATGTCCAAACCTAGAGGCGGGTCGGCAGTCTCAATAAGTTAAACGTCTCATACCAATTCTCACCCATTCTAACTACACATCAATTTTATCCCCCCATCCCCCCATCCCCCCATCTCCCCATCTCCCCATCTCCCCA
>JAXHVQ010000183.1:0-9897 GCA_034189065.1 Cyanobacteriota bacterium | reverse complement strand
CGTTTTTATTTGATTTGTAAAATCTTGACTTCGGGATTCAGAATGGAAGAATAGAAGAATTCAAGGGAGGAGCGAGGAGTTACTAAAAGTAGGGAATATTCTTATCTGTTTATATTTCATTTGGAAACGCTATATACTGCAATCTTATGAAATGGGCGATACTGGATTTGAACCAGTGACAGCCTGCTTGTAAGGCAGGAGCTCTACCGCTGAGCTAATCGCCCGACATCGTAGCATAATGATATCACAGAAAACGCGCGCGTTCGCTAAAAATTTTTATGCCCTCCGGTCGCACCCACGATCGCATCACCCTTTGGACATTGCCTTGGATTGTTGGCGGTTCGTCGATCGCGACTCGCAATGGAGTCCTCACGTTAATCGTCTCGGGCGCATTTCTCTTCAGCGGTTTGATGTTCGGCCCAGATTTGGATATCTACTCAGTTCAGTACAAGCGCTGGGGCGGGTTGCGCTGGATTTGGCTTCCCTATCAAAAAATGTTGCGTCACCGTTCGTATTGGTCCCACGGGCCGATTATCGGGACGACGCTACGATTGCTGTACCTGCTGTCGGGCGTGGGATTGGTGGGAATTTTTGGCGTGGCCATCGCCCAAGCGGTTTGGAATTTCCCGTGGAATTGGCACGTCTTTATCCATCGCACCCTCGACCAATTGAAGCTTCACTCGGCAGAAGCGATCGCCCTTTGGATCGGTTTAGAACTCGGCTCCCTCAGCCACGCGATCGCCGACACTCTGGGATCGACTCACCAGCGGGTTCGCAAAAAAGGATGGAAGGATGGGATATTTCCGCCTAAACCGAAGAAACGACGTAGGAATTCCCCAAAGAAACGGTAGGGGCGGGGTTACCCCGCCCCAGAACCCGAAAAATTAGCCGTTTCTCTTGAAAGAACTTAGCCATTCCCGGAGTTGTTCGCCTGCCACATCGCGTCCTCCCAAACCGAAGGAAATCGCGATCGCGACAGCAATTGCACCCAACAACAAGCCAAAGGCTAAATTCACAATATCGCTGGCAATGCCCATTTGTTGCAGAGCCATCGCACCGCTGAAGACAATAATCGCAATGCGGGCTGCTTGAGCGAGAATTTTCGACTGACGGCTACCCGAACTCATGATGAGATTAAATGCAACCGTCGCCAAATACAAGCCCACCGCAAAAATAACTAACCCCACCAAAACTTGACCGGCAATAACCAAAAGACCGCCAACAACAGCCGTCAGCGCTGGAATTTGCAGGATATCCACTGCCGCGAGGGTAGCGACGAGCATAATCCCAACCCAAACGATAATCCCCGCCACTTCCGAAGGAGTGCGCGTAGGAGTAGGCGAAACCGGTTGTCGGTCTTCAATGGTGGCGCTATAGGTCGGATAGTTGGGTCGCGTTTGCAGTCCCAACCAAGAGAAGATGTTATTAAAGCCCAATCCACTCAGGAGGTTCGTTACGAAATCAGAGAGATACCGTCCCGCAACGAAAGCTAATCCAATAATCAACCCAGCGATAAACAGTCTCGGTAGATAGTCGAGGATTTGCTCGAGCATTGAAATCGCCGGTGCGGAAATCGCTTCGATTTGGAGAGTATTGAGGGCCGCGATCGCCACGGGGATCAATACTAAAACGTAAACCACCGTTCCCAAAATCCAGGAAAGCGATTGACGTTGAGTCGTCCCCGTCGCGCCGAAACGCATCCCCACGCGATCGACTCCCGTCGCTGCCAAAAAGTTCGTCACCACGCGACGCACCACCTGGGCCACCAGCCAGCCAATAGCAGCAATTAAAAAGGCAGCGAAAATATTGGGGAGAATTCCCAACACCTCCTCGAGCAAGCCGACGACTGGTGCTAAAGCCGCTTCCAAGCCCAAAGCGTCAAGAATCCAAGGCAAGAAGATCAGAAAAATGAACCAATAGAGCGTGTTGGCGATGGTTTCGCTCAAACTCAATTGGTTCGCTTCCCGGGTTTCGCCTATTTGTTGGCCCAAACGCTCGTCCAAGCGCGCCGTCGTCAGCACTCGCGTTACGATGGTTTTCACCACGCTCGCCAATACCCAAGCCACCGCGAGTAAAATGAGCGCGCCGCCCAATTTCGGCAGGAAGCTCGTGACTTCGTTAAGAAGTTCCTGTAGGGGTGCTGAGACTTGCTGAAGGTCTAAAGCTTGGAGGGCAGCAATTACCGCAAACAAGAAAATGAGCCAAAATACCAACCCGCCCATCCATTTCTCGACGGGAGGAGATTCGCCTCCTTGCCTGCCGGTTAACCAGGCGGCAACCTTATTGTCAATATTGGTTTTTCCCAGCAACCCTCTGACGAGAGCTCCGGCAAGGTAAGCAATAATCCAACCCACAAACAGGATGAGAAGCGCTTTAATCAGATTTAAGAGGGTCGTGCCGAGATCCGCTCCCAGCACCGACGAAACCTGACTGCCCAAAGCGTCAACATCAAACTGCACCAAAATTGGCGGTGCTTGCCAGTGCGCGATCGCGCCAAACATATTCATGATTGTCTCCCAACATTATTCATTCTTTCGAGAGCGGCTGACCGGGTTTTCGCACCCGGTACGCACAAAGCATAATAGAATTGGCTCCTACAGCCAACACCCCTTGAGAAAACCCTTACTTTGCTTTAAACCGGGCTTAACTTTCAAAAGCCGGTCAGGTTTAGAGATATCTTACGGGAAAAATCGACAATTTTGAGGCAAGAGCTTCTTGGAATTTAATGTTTCCTCGGTTTTCGGGAAAATGATTCCTATTCTCTCGCCGTTCTCCATTTTATTCTCTCGCCCATGTCTCGCAAAGTTTTTGAACAAACCATCGATATCCAAGCCAGTGCAACCGTTGTCGAGCAGTGTATCACCGATCTCGCGCTGATGCGTCGCTGGTTGAACCCCGCCCTGCGTTGCGAACCCATTGGCGAGTGGAGTACCCAACTCGGCAGTCGCAGCCGCTTTGTCCTTCGAGTTCCTCTAGTCGAACCGATGCTCAAAAACCGAGTCGTCGAACGAGAACCCGGTTTAGTGGTTTGGGAATTTGACGGCTTTTTCCGAGGACGCGATCGCTGGGAATGTCAGCCTTACCCCAACGGAACCCAACTCCTCAACCGCTTTGAGTTCGAGATTCCCAATCCCATTGTCAGTTGGGGATTCAACACCTTCGCCGCCCGTTGGACCCAAGCCGATATGAAAGCCCAACTGCGCCGTCTCAAGCGCGTTGCCGAACGAGTCTACCTCACATCTCAGTAAATTGGTCCTTCGTCCTTTGTCGTTTGTCTTTTGTCCTTGGTCATTAGTCACTGGTTCTAAAACTTAACAGGTCGATTGCACAATCGGTCAGACGCGACGAGTAAAACCTTTTCCGACATTTGGTGCCGTCCGATAGGAAACCTCGGAGTGCCTCGACCTAAAACCTAAAGTGTTGTTGGTCATTGGTCATTAGTTGTTTCTCCCCCCCTCTCCCGCTCGCCCCCTCTCCCGCTCGCCCCCTCTCCCGCTCGCCCCTCGTGCCATTTTTCTCAGGAAGCGTTAACATTATTTAATACAACTCCATAGAATTCGTAACATTTCCCAGCAGACCGACCCCCACAGTCAGTCAGTAAAGGAAACCAAAAGTTCTATATCCCACGATAGACATCCGAGATCGTTAACTGTCAGGAGACCGAGCGCGTGAACAAAAATAAAAAATGGCGTAATGCAGGATTATACGCACTGCTTTTAATCGTTGTCATTGCTCTAGGAACTGCATTCCTAGATAGTCCGCGAGAAGGCCGCAAAACTTGGAATTACACCAAATTCGTCCAAGAAGTCGAAAAAGGTCGCATTGAAAGCGTCAGACTCAGCGCCGATCGCGCCAAGGCCCAATTTACCGCCCAAGATGGCTCTCTCGTCGAGGTTAACCTCCCCCCCGATGACGGACTCATCAATATTTTGACCCAACAAAAAGTAGACATTGCCATCATTCCCCAAAGCAACGACGGCTTCTTGCTACGAACCCTTAGCGGTTTATTCTTCCCCATCCTCTTATTAGTCGGATTATTCTTCTTACTGCGCCGCGCCCAAAGCGGACCGGGTTCCCAAGCCATGAACTTTGGCAAATCTAAAGCCAGAGTCCAAATGGAACCCCAAACCCAAGTCACCTTTGGCGACGTAGCTGGCATCGAACAAGCCAAACTCGAACTGAGCGAAGTCGTAGACTTCCTTAAAAATGCCGATCGCTTCACCGCAGTTGGAGCTAAAATTCCCAAAGGCGTACTCCTCGTCGGCCCTCCGGGAACCGGGAAAACCCTACTGGCGCGCGCTGTAGCGGGAGAAGCCGGGGTTCCCTTTTTCAGCATCTCCGGTTCGGAATTCGTCGAAATGTTCGTCGGTGTCGGTGCTTCCCGCGTGCGAGATTTATTCGAGCAAGCCAAGGCTAATGCCCCCTGTATCGTCTTTATCGATGAAATCGATGCCGTCGGTCGCAGTCGCGGAGCCGGTTTGGGCGGCGGAAACGACGAACGGGAACAAACCCTCAACCAACTGCTGACAGAAATGGACGGGTTTGAGGGCAATACAGGTATTATTATTATCGCCGCAACCAACCGCCCCGACGTACTGGATGCCGCACTGCTGCGTCCCGGACGCTTCGACCGTCAAGTGGTGGTAGACCGTCCCGACTACGCCGGACGAGTGGAAATTCTCAACGTTCACGCGCGCGGAAAAACCTTAGCCAAAGATGTGGACTTAGAACGAATTGCCCGCCGCACCCCCGGCTTTACCGGTGCCGACCTCTCGAACCTGCTCAACGAAGCAGCGATTTTAGCCGCACGCCGCAGCCTGACCGAAATTTCGATGGACGAGATCAACGATGCCATCGATCGCGTCCTGGCAGGACCTGAGAAGAAGGATCGGGTAATGAGCGAGAAGCGCAAGCAACTGGTCGCCTATCACGAAGCCGGTCACGCCTTAGTCGGCGCGCTGATGCCCGACTACGACCCCGTTCAAAAAATTAGCATTATTCCGCGCGGTCGCGCTGGCGGGTTGACGTGGTTCACCCCGAGCGAAGAACGCATGGATTCTGGGTTATACTCCCGCGCCTATTTACAAAATCAAATGGCGGTAGCCCTCGGCGGTCGCATTGCTGAAGAGATTATCTTTGGCGAAGAGGAAGTGACCACAGGTGCGGCGAGCGACTTACAACAGGTGGCGCGGGTGGCGCGTCAAATGGTAATGCGCTTTGGGATGAGCGATCGCCTCGGTCCGGTTGCTCTCGGTCGTCAAAACGGGAATGTCTTCTTGGGACGCGATATTGCCAGCGATCGCGACTTCTCCGACGAAACGGCGGCGGTTATCGATGAGGAGGTACGCCAACTCGTCGATCGCGCCTACGATCGCGCCCACACTGTTCTCAGGGAAAACCAACGGTTGCTCGACCGACTGGCGGAGATGCTGGTGGAAAAGGAAACGGTCGATGCCGAAGAGTTGCAAGAGTTATTAGCGAATAACGATGTGAGAATGGCCGCGATCGCCTAAGCCAAACTGCGATTGTTTTTGATAACCCCGGTTTCCAGAGTTGAAATCGGGGTTGTTATTTGTACTCTTTACGCAAACCGCCCTCAATGTCTTCCATTCTGAATCCCGAAGTCAAGATTTTACAAATCAAATAAAAACGCTATATTGATTCATTCCGAGAGGATACTCTCTCGCACTACATCCCCATCTTTCAACGGTCGGCTGCTTTTCACCACAAAACGTTCTCCCGCCGTCAAACCCGAAAGAATTTCCACTTTCCCCTCGCCGCGATCGCCAACTGTAACCGTTCTTGCTTCAACCAAGGAGCGATCGCCTTCTTCCTCCACCACAAAAACCAGGCTATTATCTTCCTCGGACTCTCCCACGGCACCTTGGGGAATCACAACGCGCTGCTGTTGTTGCCCTTGGAACCGTACCCGCGCCAATAACCCGCTGCCAATGCTACCGTTGGGGTTAGGTAACGTTACTTCCACCGGCACCTGGCGCGTCGTCGCATCGGCTAACGGAGAAATGCGACTGATTGTTCCGCTAAAGTTCTGTTGGGGCAGGGCATCTAAGGAAACGCCCACCGACTGTTCTTCCTGAATATCGGACAAATCTAATTCAGACACCGGAACCACAATTTTCAACCGCGACAAATTGCCTAGCTTGAGGATTTCGCCCCCCGGACTGACTAAATTTCCCGGTTCGCTGACTTTTTCGAGAACGACACCGTTAATGGGGGAAGTCAGTTGGGCGTAGGCAAGGCGTTCTTGTTGTTGGGCAACGGCGGCGCGCTGGGCGGCAATTTGTCCCATTGCCGATTCTACTGCCTTTTGTTGGCTTTTCACTTGCTCCCGGGCGGATAGAACGGCTTGGTTGGCGACTCGGGCGGCGGTTTGAAAGGATTCGGCTTCTTGTTGGGAGACGGCACCCGATCGCGCCAGTTGGGTATAGCGTCCCGCATCGTTTTGCGCTTGTTCTCGTTCGACTTGCGTCCGTTGGAGTTGGGTTTGGGCTTCGCTGAGGAGGGCCCGCGCTCGGGCGAGTTCGGATTCGAGGGTGGCGAGTTCTGCTTTAGCTTGGCGCACTTGGGACTGCAATAAGGTATCGTCAATTTGGGCGAGGACTTGACCTTGCGTCACGCGATCGCCGATATCTACCTTTAAATTTAGCAGTCGTCCTTCCGCTTGCGATCGCAGCGAGACTTCTTCAATGGGTCGCGTCGTCCCCGTATATTCTACCGCTTCGGTGAGGGCATCTTCCCGCGCGATCGCCACATCTGCCGCGATGGGACCGCCTTCTCCGGGGGAACCCTGGGTTTCCGGTTGTCCTCCCGATCCTGCCGCGCACCCGAGTAAATTCAACCCCAGCAAGGTTATTCCTATTAGCGCGGAGAGACGGGGTTGCTTCATTCTAGATGCCCAAAGACCTTCACGCTTCTTAACATAGCACTCTTGTTGGGTTTCGCGATCGAGGCACGCGATCGCGCTGTTCGTAGTAGACACTTTAGTGTCCGTTCCGTTCGTAGTAGACACTTTAGTGTCCGTTCCGTTCGTAGTAGACACTTTAGTGTCCGTTCCGTTCGTCGTAAACACTTTAGTGTCCGTTCCGTTCGTCGTAAACACTTTAGCCAGCGACAAAGGTGTGTTACGCTGCGCTAACACACCCTACAGATAGAGACTTTGGGTAAGTCCTATTAAATAAACGCAACCGCTTACCGACCCGCCGTCAGGATTTGTTCGGCGATGGCATTTAAACCGGGAAATGCAGGAGAGACGATGGCTGCTTTCCCAGTAAAACGTTGCTCCCGATAAGATTGTCCTTGGAGTGTCAGTACCAATACGACTTGGCGATCGGGATCGATTAGCCAATATTCCCGGATGCCTCGTTCTGCATATTCCTGTCGCTTCTCAACATAATCGCGATCGTAATTCTTTTGTCCGGGTTCTCCGGGGGAGACGACTTCTACCACCAGCATTGGTGCGGGCATATCGGGATACAACAAGGCTTGTTTAAGTCCCTCTATGGCTTTAACTGAGTCATCAGAATGCACGATTAGGTCGGGTTCGCGAGCGGTGACTTCGCGGCTGCTGACAGCGATCTTTTGCTTAATCCCTAACCGATAGTAGGGAATGCCCATTTGTAGGAAACTTGCCACTAAAAATAGGGCAATCTGAGTATTGAGCGTACTTTCAGCTCCCATCTCAACTAACACCCCATCAACCAGTTCGTAGCGGGTGTCCGTTTCATCGTCATAGTTCAGGTACTCTTGGAAGGTTATTCGTCGGTTGGTTGCGATCGCCATCGGTCGAGCCTCATCTCCATAGAATCACTTCATTTTAACGAACGCTCATTCAAGCATTTTACCGGGGAGCCGTTCGTAGTAGACACTTTAGTGTCCGCAGATTTGTTTGGATACAATGCGCTTCAACAACGAGATCGATGCCCTAGAGCGATCGCGCAAAAGTCAGAGAGAACGCCTATGATTTTATTTACGGCTGCCCATCTCCCAACTGCCATGTCGATTCCCGATCGCCTGCACTGCGTCAACCCTAATTGTCCCGCGCCCTACCCCCAACCCGGGCACCACAAATTTTGCCTGCGCTGCGGTACTTCGCTGCGGTTGAGCGATCGCTACATTCCCCTCCAACGCCTCGGATCCGGTGGATTTGCCACCATCTACACCGTCTGGGATCTCCAAACCCACCAAGAACGGGTTCTCAAAGTCCTCGCCGTCACTTCGCCCAAAGCCCTCAAACTCTTTGAACAAGAAGCCATCGTCCTCGGCAGTTTGCGCCATCCGGGAATTCCCAAAGTCGAACCCAACAGCTTTTTCCTCGTCCCCACTCCCCAACAGCAACCCCTATACTGTTTGGTCATGGAAAAGATTGTCGGACCCACTCTCGAAGACGTGCTGACCAAGTATTTTCCCCAGGGGTGTCCCGAAACGCTGGTCCTCGACTGGCTTTGTCAGGCCACAGATATTCTCGAAACGCTACATCGCCGCCACATCATTCACCGCGATATCAAACCGTCCAATTTAATGCTGCGCGAGTTTCAATTGGCTAACCCCGCTTTGGGAGAAGCGTATCAAGGTCAATTGGTGCTAATTGACTTGGGTGGGGCGAAACAAAAAGGAGCAAAAGATAGTTCCACGCGCCTTTTTTCTTCCGGTTACAGTCCCCCCGAACAGTTAACCGGTCAGTTGGTGGAACCTGCTGCCGATATTTATGCGTTGGGACGGACGGCAATTCATTTGTTGACGGGGCAACATCCGGTAGATTTAGAGGAGTTGCATTCGGGCGCGTTGGAATGGCGATCGCGCGTTTCTACAAGTCCGGCGCTAACAAACCTACTCGAGGCGATGGTGCAGTGGGAGGCCACAGACCGCCCTCAGACGGCGCGAGAGGTACGTTCCTGTTTGGCGAGGATGCCGGGAACGCCGCTGCATCGGCAGGCCCGTACGATGGCGACTCTCGCGCGTACCAAGGCGATCGCGCGCCAAACCTCAACCCGCATTGTCCAAACCGGGCGACAATGGACTCATGGGGCGATCGCGGCCGTTGCAGATACGACGCGGGAAATGTGGGGGGGCGCAGTGGGGTCGGTTTGCGGGGTGTTATTGGGGTTTTTTCTGGCTGATTTAACGCCGTTGGGGGAGTTATTTGCTCGTTTGATTGAGGCCTATGTACCGCGCTTGTTGGCTGGCGTTGAGGTGGAATTGGGGCCGGAATTTTTACTTTTTGCCTGCGTGGGTTTGGGGACGGGGTGGGGACTGGCGGCGATGGGGGGGTTGGGCCAGCGCGTCCAACGGGTGAAGGCGGGTTTGACGGGGTTTTTGGGGTATAGTTTGGCTTGGTTGGCGTGGGTGGGACTGCCGGGGGGCGCGATCGCGCGATTTTTGACGACCTTGGTTATCGCTGCGTTCGTACTTCCCCTCGGTTTGGGGTTGTCGGGATATCGCGTATTTCAGGCGTTTGTTGCGGCTTTGGGAACGGCGCTGTTATTTGGGTTGTCTCTCGTTTACGGGAATTTATCGGGTCGGATGGTGGAGGAGATTTTATTACTAGCGCGTTTCGATCTAACCGTTGGGTTTTGTTCGTTGTTGGGGATGGGAATTGCGATGGGTTTGGCGATCGCGCATTATCTTTTAGTTCCCCTATTGCAATGGCTGGGGACGAGAAATTCTTCACAATGAATAATGAATAATTGCCTCTCCTTATTATTAATTGATGACAAATGCGGTTAAGCTGTTCGGCTTTTAAACGCTCAATTCTCCGATATAGCGTTTCTGAATGGGATGTAAACCAAGGTTCCTGGAAAAAGTGAACAGGGAACGGGAAACGCCTGAACCGGGGTTGGATTGGAGCATTTTACCGAAGTCGAAAAACAGCGATCGAGT
>JAXHVQ010000182.1:0-9983 GCA_034189065.1 Cyanobacteriota bacterium | reverse complement strand
CTCCCCGTATCCCCGGAGGATTGACAAAATTTCGGGCTGCCAACTGTAATTCAGAGAGATGCGTCGATTGGGCGGCTGAAACCCTTACGGGGTAAGGTCTCCTAGACGAACTCCCTACCGATTGGGTCAAATCGGATTAGTTGGAAACCAAAACTACCCCCATATTTTCTAGTGGGGGTAGCCCTATTGAAAAACGGTATTAACCCGTTTTAACGGGTTTTAACTTTTAGCCCGAATTTTAATTCCGGGCTATTAAATCAGTGACAAAGGTGAACCTGCGCTGCGCTAACACACCCTACAGATAGTGGGTTGGGGGGAAACTCAACTTTATTAAAAACGGTATTAACCCGTTTTAACGGGTTTTAGCTTTTAGCCCGAATTTTAATTCCGGGCTATCAAATCAGTAAGCGACAAAGGTGAACCTGCGCTGCGCTAACACACCCTACAGATAGCTAGCTATAACTCTTACGGCTCAACCATCGACCCCATAAATAATACCATTCCCGTGCGATCGTCGCGAATCGCAAAAAAGAACGGACGATTAACTACCATTTCAAAAGGCGGCGGCGGCATTGAAGTCGTCCGCACGCCAATAGAAGTAACCGCCGCAGCTTCGGTTCCTTCTTCATTCACCTCGACAAAGGTTTTATGTTTGACCTCATTGACAACAACCGGTTCGTCAGTCATCTTCGAGAAAGTCGCAGCTTGGGGACTAAAAATAGTTTCCATTCCCAACGCTTGTAACGCCTCATTTAAGCGCATTTCGTACTCCATTTTGAAGCGAGGAAGTTCGATTTTCCCATCGCGACGACCAAATCGCTGCATCCACAATTGCCAATTTTCAGCGGTTAACTGTTGGGAAAATTCCTGTAAGTTGCTGTCAGGACGCGGCAAAAAGATATACATACTTAAATGCTGCTCTTCGCCATAGGGCAAACTTACCGCTTGAAACTCTTCATTTTCTGCGTAGCGATACTCGCCACTTTGGGACATCATTTCAACCGACACCGTCGTTTCAGTAGAAGAGTTTTGTTCTACACTGTCGGCGCTATCGTCGATAAAAAAGGGCTTGCTTTGAGTCTCTTCAGGATCGAATTGACGAGTCCAGTTGCCCTTAAAGTAAATAGCATTAATGAGATACAAAACATCGTCCGGGCTAATGCGATCGATAATTTCAGTAATTTTCCCCTCCGTATTTTCGCTAACCCAAGTGTTAATTCGACCCAGGGTTTCGGGACTGGCGAAATCGAGGGACTCAACTTCAGCATCATAATACTGGCGATTGGCTTGTAGAAATTCCGGTTTGAACGAAATTCCCTCGTGCGTCCATAGAGAATTCGCGATCGCCAATTCAACTCCTTCGCCTGCTTCGCCCAAACTCCGATACAATGCTTGATTAGCGCTATTAATATCTTCCAAAGACATTCCCTGCAATTCCAACACTTCCAGCATTTCCTGCTGTGTCGTCCCGTCTGCACCTTGTAGGAGGAGCGAAAGAGCAACCGTAACGCTTGTCGGCGAAATAAACGTATTTTCAACGCCCTCTTGTTGCTGCAACTGTCGCCACAAATTAAACCCAAACTTCACATTCGCCTCCTGCAATTGGGGGTTTGCAGTCTCCCTTACAGTCGGGGGAGTCGGCGTTAGGGTTTCCGAGGGAGTTACAGGATCCGAAGCCATTGTTTTAGACTGCTGTACGAAGCTACAACCGAGCAACAAAACCATCACGCCCATAACCGTAGCAATTATTTTTCGGTTCATCGACTTTTTCTCAACTTGACTCGCTGTTTGAATTCCACTTTGACCAAGTTTTAGCCAAAAAGTTTCTCTGTTACACTTTTGTCAACCCGAGCCAACGGGAAAAAGCCTATATTGATAAAAAATATTCCACAATTCCCCAATAGAGTATTCGAGAATACATTTTCGATCCCACAAATGCAAGTTAAGTAGTACAACTATAGAGTAAGGTGGATTGACCTCCTCCCTTCGACTGAAATTAACCGACACCGGGTGTCTCTCCCTCAACTAAGTACCGTGCTTCTTCCCCTCATTGCTCCAGCCCTTACCCTCATTCTCGGCATTGCCGTCGGGTTTTTATTCGCCCGCGCCAACCATCGTCCCCTAGCTCGATTTTCCCAAAGTATTGAACGCCTCACCAGCGAACAGGCACAGGCTCGCGCCCTCGCGCGCGCGCAAGCGGACGAACTGCTGCACGAACAGCAGAAGATGAGAGCCTTACTCGCTTCTATTCCCCTAACAGTCATAGAATATAGCGAGTTGGGCGAATGTCTGGCCGTTTACCCCACTCATCCCTCCACGAGAGATCATTTTGTCCTCACGCCCGAACAACAAATCGGACGTTCGGTTTTTGAAATTTACGATAAAAAAACGGCGGCGAATTACCAGTCTGCCATCACTCAAGCCTTGAAACAAAAACAGACTCTCGATTTTAATTATAGTTTAATTATTAACGAACAAAAGCGCAACTTTTCAGCATTTGTCACGCCTCAAGGGAGTAGTAGCGTGTTGTGGGTGGCTCGAGAAATAACCGCAGATCGCACGATGGAAACGGTGTTTGGCGAAGTGCTGCGAACGATGAAAGAAACGGTCATTATGTTCAACAAACAGCAGGAAATTATTTTCTTCAACCACAGTGCCGAAAAACTGTTTGGCTATAGTGAAGACGAAATTCGCGGTCAGACTCCAGAAGTATTGATGCCCGAAACCTATCGCGAACTCCATCGCTTCCAAATGGCTGAATTTGGAGATGACGAGCAACCTAAAAATCGAGTCATGGGGCGCGCTCGCGGACCGGTTCATGCCTTGAAAAAAGATGGATCGGAAATTCTTCTCTATGCTTCTATTTCTAAAGTGGGTTACGGTGCGGGAATGATTTTTGTTGCGTTTATGCGGCCGGTTGGCACGTTTCAGGAAAAATTCGAGAATGGGGCTACGAATGCTCGAGCAAATTCTGGGTGAACTTTTGCTAAAGTAAGAATTTAGAAAATAAAGAGGAGTTGGAGCGACCAATCTCGGTCGTGGCGCACAATTTCAACGCGCTGAATGAATTCGCGAAAATAAAAGCGACGTTCGGTTTCGGAGAGGTCAAACCAAAATTGGGGAAGGGCGACAGTTTGCGCGATCGCTTGTAAATTAGTTGGCGGTAGTTGGGCGAGTTTATCGCGCACTCGAGCAATTTCAGCTCGTAGGTTATAGGTTCGTAAGTTGGCGGTTTCTTCGTCTAAAACCTCCCGCTCCCGCAAACCAGGAATTTGAGTTAAAATTTCTTCTTTTTTGGCGACTTCTTCCATTAATGTATCTTTAACGCTGCTAAGATTGGGTGGGTGGGTAGCGGCGACAGCAGGGGGTAAATCTTCGCAAATGCGCGCGATAGTTTGTTCGAGAACTTGCTCGTAGGGCAGTGCCTTACACTTGGGTTTTTCGGAACACCTTATCGGACGAAGGTAGAGATATTCTGGCGATTTTCCCCTCGCTGCAACCCGGGCAATCGTCATGGGCGATTGACAGCGCTGGCAAACCACCAAACCGGCAAGCGATCGCGGCGCGCTAGCCGTTCGCGGGGGAAGGCGGCGATTGCGACGCAGCAGGCGATCGATTTGTGCGGCTTCTGAACGTGAGAGAATCGGGGCGTGGGTATCGGGGATAATCTCGCCGGTTTGATAGGCGAGATCGCCGCGATAGACGGGATTGGTGAGCCAGCGACGACCGGTTGTCACCGAAATTTTCTTGCCGTATTTCTGTTCGAGGTAACGGACTGCGCCGCGCAACGAACCAAACAAAAGATAGCGATCGAAAAAGTCTTTGATAGCGGGGGCGGTACTGCGATCGAGGATATAGCGATCTTTGCCCCGACGATAGCCGTAGCAAGCTTTTCCTGGCGGCGGCAGGGCAGCAATGCGGTTGCGCGCGTGTCCCCGACTGAGACGGCGGCGACGCTGGGTTTGCTCGATTTCTTGCAGCAGTTGGCTTAAATGGGCGCGAAGGTCGGTTGCATCGGCGTTTTGCAGTTGGGAGGTGCTATAGTTTTGTTCGGTGGCGATGATTTCAATTCCTAATCCTTCAAGGAACTCGATCGCGGATTCAACGGCATTGAGGCTGTCTCCCAACTCCTCCAAGCGCCGCACGAGGAGGTAGGCAGGGGGACGAGTTTTGCAGTCTGCAAGGAGGTGTTGCAATTGTTGGCGCTGACCTCTATCTTCATAAACGCGATCGATTTCCAGTCCCCAAATTTCTGGACTGGGCGGCGCGTCGAGGAGAGGATCGCTGTAGAGGTAGGCAATGATTTGCATAACTTACCTTCTCGCCTTAATCGCCTCCAATTGTGCCTTAATTTGCGCGATCGCGGCCGGTTTGTCCCGTCGGGCGTATAATTCCCCCGCGCGCGCCAAATTGATGGCTGCATCGTCGTCTTTGCGTAAATTAGCCCAAGCGAGTCCGCGATTGTGGTAGGCTTCGGGAATGTCATCGAGATATTCTAGCGATTGGGTGAAGCGATCGCGCGCTTGCCGAAAGTTTCCTCGCGCGAAGGCTTCAGTTCCGCGATTGAATTCTTCTTTTGCCTTACTTCCCGCGCGATCTTCGGGTACCTCAGAGGAGAGGGTAACGGCTTCTGTAAAAAGAATTGTCGTGCTGCCCGAACCCACATAGGCCCAAACCATCGCCGTCATACCGATTCCCGCAACCGTGGCGATCGCGATCGCCCATGCCAAAAAATGATTGATTTCCATAGTCCGATTCAAAGAAACGTTAGGGATTGGGGCAAGATGACCAATCTGAAGATAGAATAAAACGTTGTCAGTGTCTTTCGATTAGCCAGCGATGAATGAAACGCTTCCCACCGTCTACTTAGCCGTGCTTTTGGCCTTGCTTAGCTTAACAGCGCTGTTTGTTTTTCAGCAAATTTTTAAGGTCAGACGCACCGAGGGTCGCCTTTCTAAGCTCGAGTCCAAATTGAAAAAGGAAAAAGGGACTTCTCAAGAATACTATGAATTGGGCGGAATGTATTTGGACAAAAAAATGTTTGTTCAAGCTTCAAAGTTATTTGAAAAGGCTTTGAAAACGGGCGATGAAGTCGAGGCAGAAAATAAGGCATTAATTTACAACGGTCTCGGCTATAGTTATTTTGCCAACGAACAGTGCGACCTGGCCATTCGTCAGTATAAAGAAGCGCTTCAGTGCAATCCAGAATATATCGTCGCCTTAAACAACTTAGGCTTTGCCTACGAACGGAAAAAACTTACCAGTCAAGCGCTGGAAGTTTACGAGGAGACCTTGAAACTTGACCCGAAAAACTCAGTAGCCAAGCGCCGCGCAGAATCGTTGCGCAAGCGACTCGCCCCAACCTAGATCGTCCTATCGCGTTGCTTCTTACAATTCGGTAAGCTGTATTCTAGCCTTTGAGTTTAGCGAAGAACTCAAAGAGATAGGTTATATAACGTTTTCATTGGGGTTGTAAAACTCGGTTCTTCAGAGGAATGGAAGAATGGGAGAATTTACCAATTTGAGAAACAAGCGAGGAATGACTCAAATTTGGTGGTATCCGATCGCTGTTTATGTTCGGGAGCGGAAATACTATACAGCACCACTATCAACTTGAACGCAAAACCATGTTGGCAACTGAACGCGAAACTCAACCTCAACCTCTATCTTTAGAAGATTGGTTGCTCGCTCCTCCAGACCGAACTGAATGGGCTGAGGGGGAAATTATTGAAAAAAATGGTATGACAGCAAAACACGGTCGAATTCAAGCTAAATTATCTCGTTACTGGGGCAATCATAAAGACTCTAGCAGCTTAGGGGGAGAAATCTACGTAGAAACCTCTTGTCGGACTGTGGGACGGGGACGTTCTCCCGATGTCGCCTATCTTTCTCCAACTTTGATAGCACAATTTGGCGATTTTACAACCCTTCCTCAAAGTTTTTTATTAATTGCAGAAATTGTTTCTCCGACCGATCTCGCCGAAGAAGTCTTTGCAAAAGTTAAGGAGTATCTTCAGTCGGGATGCGAGGAAGTTTGGTTAGTTTTTCCCGAAAGCCAGTGGGTTCTGGTCATTACCCAACACCAGCAAACTTTATACGGAAGTGGAGATACCGCCAGCACTTCAAAGATCCTGCCAGGATTTAGCGTTGCCGTTGACGAGCTACTGGCGTAAGGTTCGACGAACGAGAAAGGAGATGGGGAGATGGGGAGATGGGGAGATGGGGAGAGCAGTATTTTATCCATTGTGAAAGTTAAAACTCGGGTGAAGGTTGAAGGCTAACGGTTCGATGTTGGTTTAAGGTGTAAGCTCAAACGCTTGGGTTCTTTGGTTATCAATTTTAGGAAACCGCAACCGACAACCTGTAACCTGTAGCCTGTAACCTTGTTGCCCTCTTAGCTAGCCCATGAACATTGAAAACTTTCCCTGGCTAACCACGATTATCCTCTTTCCCATCGCAGCGGCTTTGCTGATTCCGATTATTCCGGATAAAGACGGCAAAACGGTGCGCTGGTATTCTTTGGTTATCGGGTTAATCGACTTTGCCCTAATTGTTTACGCTTTCTATACGGGTTACGACCTTTCTGACCCCAATCTCCAACTGGTAGAAAGCTACACCTGGCTGCCGGAAATCGACCTAAAATGGTCGGTGGGGGCAGATGGCCTCTCGATGCCGTTAATTTTGCTGACGGGGTTTATTACCACCCTGGCGACGATGGCAGCTTGGCCCGTCACCCTCAAGCCGAAACTCTTCTACTTCCTGATGCTGTTGATGTACGGCGGACAAATTGCCGTCTTTGCCGTTCAGGATATGTTGCTGTTCTTCCTAGTATGGGAATTGGAATTGGTGCCGGTGTACTTAATCCTGTCGATTTGGGGCGGGAAAAAACGCCTCTACGCCGCCACTAAGTTCATCCTGTACACCGCAGGCGGGTCGTTATTTATTTTAATTGCAGCCCTAACAATGGCATTTTACGGCGATACGTTCACCTTTGACATGAGCGCGATCGCTGCCAAGGATTTGCCCTTCAACCTGCAACTCCTCCTCTACGGCGGACTTCTCATCGCCTACGGAGTCAAACTCCCCATCTTCCCTCTCCACACTTGGCTGCCCGATGCCCACGGCGAAGCCACAGCCCCCGCCCATATGTTACTGGCGGGAATCCTTTTGAAAATGGGCGGCTATGCCCTCCTGCGCATGAATGCAGGGATGTTACCCGACGCACACGCCTTTTTTGCCCCCATTATCGTTATTTTGGGCGTGGTGAATATTATTTACGCCGCCCTCACTTCCTTTGCCCAGCGCAGTCTCAAGCGCAAAATTGCCTATTCGTCGATTTCTCACATGGGGTTCGTCCTCATTGGAATTGCCTCGTTCACGCCCTTGGGTGTCAGCGGCGCGATGCTGCAAATGATTTCCCACGGCTTAATTGGGGCGAGTTTATTCTTTATGGTAGGCTGTACCTACGACCGCACCCATACCCTGATGCTGGACGAAATGGGTGGCGTGGGACAAAAGATGAAAAAGGTCTTCGCTATGTGGACGGCCTGTTCTCTGGCATCCCTCGCCTTGCCGGGAATGAGCGGATTTGTCGCTGAGTTGATGATATTTGTCGGCTTTGCTACCAGCGATGCCTACAGCCTTCCGTTTAAGGCAATTGTGGTTCTCCTCGCGGCTGTGGGCGTAATCCTTACACCGATTTATTTGCTCTCGATGCTGCGGGAAATCTTTTACGGCAAGGAAAACCCCGATTTAGCTGACGAATCTCTCATCGATGCCGAACCGCGCGAGGTATTTATTATCGCTTCTCTGTTAATTCCGATTATTGGCATCGGCTTCTATCCGAAACTGGTAACGCAGATTTACGATAACACCACCACGGCTCTGACGCAACGGTTGCGCAACTCGGTGCCAACCTTGGCAGAACCAACCCCAGTTGCTTTACGCGCGCCGGAAATTCGATAAGTCTTGACGGACACCAATGAAAACTGAAGGAAGAGGGCATTTTAACGATCGCCTCTTCCTTTTTTTTAGCTGTTCGCGGGGAAGCCCCGCACTCTACCCGATAGGGTGAGTATCACCGATGAGGAGCGGTCAGTCGATGGAGTTCAATACTCTTGAGACTGACAAACTTTCTCAAGCATATATTTAGGGAGTTGCTGACTTTTGCCTAAAACGAAAGCTATAATGAGATTAATTGTTCGCTGAGCCTGATGATTAACTGGAATAAGGATTGTCTGTAGCCCTTGGACAAAGGGTGGTACTGCCTACAGAGGACGGAAGTTGAAAACGGGGTGCTAAGTAGGCGGGCGCAATTATTCGTAAAATAGTGATTAAATCCAAAATCCTGAAACCCTCTTTGTAGATAGCTTTCAGCTTCAGTTTCGGGTTCTGGGTTGTAACGTTTATTTATGCCCACCTACTTATGGGCAACGATAGTGCTAGTCTTCCCCGCAGAAGTAGGAAAGCCTAACAGCGATGTTGGGAAGCCCGCCCTGTAATCTTTGATTCAGGGTCGGGAGGATGTCACAAAGCTTTTTGGGCTACAGACGGGGAAGAGCCCTATCTCCACAGCCTCTTCGCCTTAGAGACAATATCTGTATGGAATTGGTAATTCTGGCGATCGCGCGCTCTAACCCTTTTTCCACAAGATGTCCGCAAAACCGAACGCTAGCCAATACTGAAATTCTACATTCAGAAGCCGAATTCGTACCGTTTGACCTAGTAAAACGGCTGTTTCAGCTTTTTTTATTCCTACCTTGCTCGTCCAAATGTACGCGAAAGTAAGCACATTGGGATAAAAAGAACGGTTAATGTCGCTAAACTCATTTTCACAACTATTTCACAATATTGATATTAGATTTTCATACAAGCTGTGTGCCTTAATCTATAAGGTTTTCGGCGAATTCTATATACGGTAACTTCATAAAAGGGGTTTTAAAATTAAAGAATAAGCAAACTTACTGAATATTCCTTGGCATTTTCCGAGTGCTCGCTTAAAGTGTATTCAATGAAACAAAAAAGCAAGACGACTCCCGTCAGTAAGACCCAAATAACCCGGTACTGAGATACGAGAAAAATATAAACAGATGCAATTCATGCTTTTACCCAGTAATTACCCTGATTTAAATCAGTAGTCCAGTTACCCTAATTCACCCACAGCTCGCATTACCCACACAGACGAAGGAGAAACGATGAACTTCAACAAACTTTGTAAACAACCCTTCACCCAGAATGCCTCGCTCATCTTAGCCACTAGCGGAGTCGTAATTGGCTTGTCAGCTTTTACCCCCGCGAATGCGGCAAGTTTGACCTACACCCTCGACGAATTTACAGGTACGAATGCTCAAGTCGATATTACGTTGGACGATATGGTCGCCGGTTCGGACACAGTTCGGGTCACGGCGGCAGTCAACTCCACGAACACGGGTAATATTGGCGATATTGTAGGTATTTTCTTCAACATCGCTAATGATGCGTTCGTAGACTTCCTTTCGATTTTGCCGGTCAGCCAAACGCCTGGAGACCCGCTAACAGCTAGCAACTCAACTGGGTTTAATAATCTATTTCTCGATAACTCCGGTTCCACAAGTGACGGTACGAGTGATGTGGACAATAATGTGAACCTCAACGGGGGTGGAACTCAACGAACCTTTGATTTTGCCGCACAAGTTGGTCGAGGTGGTTTGAAGGGTGGAGGCGATGATTACCAATCCGTTACGTTTGACTTGGTTTCGTCGCTAGCTGGTTTCGATCTCAATCAGTTTATCGGTCAAAACTTAGGAGTGCGCTTGCAGAGTGTAGGAGCTGGTCGCAATGGTAGTAGTAAGTTAGAAGGATCTGTACCCACACCCACACCCACGCCTACACCCACACCCACACCCACGCCTACTCCCACGCCTACACCCACACCCACGCCTACACCCACACCCACGCCTACACCCACACCCACAAGACGCCGACCCAGACCACCTGGTTCTGGT
>JAXHVQ010000181.1:0-10124 GCA_034189065.1 Cyanobacteriota bacterium | reverse complement strand
CTCCAAGCGTTAGTTTTAAACTGGAATAATTCTCAGGGGATTTTACAGGCGATCGCGGAAATTCAAAAAGACACTGAAATACAGTCTAAATTAACCCAAATGCAAAAATCATACAACCAATTTCATAGTCTCAGCTCCTATACTCAACATCTTAAATCTTTATTGACAAATTCTTTTGATGACTTTGAAAATAGCAATTGATGCCACATCTGTCCGCGCAAAACCCAGTGGAATCGGAATTTATGTCACTCGCCTCATCCAAAACTTGGCACAACTGCAAACCTCAGAAAATTTTGAGTTAACGACAGTTTATCACCCTTCTTTCAAAAACTGGTTATTAAGACGATTCTCAACGCCTCTAGAACTCCAAAATTTCCCCTCTCCCCATTTAATTCCCATTCCGGTTACTCTCGTTCATAGAGCGATCCGTAACTCTAATTTGGGATTATCTTATTTTGAAAAATACTTTGAGTGTCCAGATATTCTTAATGGGACGGATTATTTTGTTTACCCTTGTCGGCAGAGTGCGAAGGCGATGACGATTTACGACCTCACTTTTTTGAAATATCCAGAATATGCGAGTCCGATTGTCCGAAACACCTATGCCGATCGCGTCCGATTTTGTTTGCAGTGGACAGATTTAATTATAACTTTTTCTCGCGCTGCCCAACAAGATATCGCGCGCTATTTTAATTATAATCCCGATCGCATTGTCGTTACGCCTCTAGCCAGCCGCTTTTCTCAAAAAAGTTTTAATTCAGAGAAATCTCAACAGTTTGAAAGTTTTTCTTGTCCATACCTTCTCTTTGTCAGTACCTTAGAACCCCGAAAAAATATCACGGGTTTAATTGAAGCATTTAATTGGCTCAAACGCCGGCACAACATCGAGCATCACCTCATTCTCATCGGTAAATTAGGGTGGAACTATCAACCCATTTTAGACGCGATCGCGCGTTCCCCGTGGAACCATCAAATTCACCATCTCAACTACCTCTCGGACGAAGAAGTCGCACAATTTTATGCCAAAGCAGACGTTTTCATCTACCCCTCTCACTACGAAGGATTTGGCTTACCCGTCCTCGAAGCGATGACATTAGGCGCACCAGTTATTACCTCCAATACCTCTTCCCTCCCCGAAGTTGCAGGCGACGCAGCGCTTCTTATCGACCCGCGCGAACCCGTACAAATTGCCGAAGCCATTTTTCGCGTTATTAGCGATTCAACTTTGCGCCACAGTTTAATTGCCAAAGGGAAAGAACGGGCAAAATTATTTTCTTGGGAAAGGACGGCAAGGGAAACATTACGCGCTTATCGAATGCTTCATTAAAATAGACAAAGCGATACCCGAATCTCTCCAACTGCCATGTATCCCGTTAACCCGCGTCAAGAAATCTCGAACGCGATCGCGTTCCTCAGCGATCGCCAACTTCAGCTCGTTCTACAATTTATCCAAACTCTTCAACCCAAAACTCTTCCCAACCTCCCCGATACAGCGATCGATCCCCTCGCCAACTTTATCGGCGCAACCCATAACGGAAACCTCGCCCGCGCGATTGATGAAACCCTCTATGAGTAATGCAATTTTCATCGATACTTGGGGTTGGCTGACTCTAAACGACGCAGGCGAACGGAGACATAAAGAGGCTGTAAATCTCTATAAAACTGCAATCGCCCAAAAAAACCGCGTCTATACAACCACATTTGTGCTGGATGAAACATTTACGCTCTTTTTCAAACGCCTTAACTCATACCAAGCACAGCAAGCAATGCTTCAACTGTCTGCCGCTTTTTCCACAGAACAGTTTCAATTAATCCACATTGATGAAGTGCGCTTTAAGCAAGCCCAAACTTTACGCCTCAAGTATCTCGATAAACCCCAAATTTCTTTTACAGACTTAACGTCAATCGTTGTTATGCAAGAGTTTAAAATCGAGCGTATCTTCACCGAAGATGCCCATTTCATTCAGGTCGGTCTGGGGTTTGAGCGGATTCCCTAAGTGATGCGTCTGCGGGCAAGCTGGTTAAAGGAAATACTGCTTTTTTCAGGAAAAAGGAACAACAAAGCGTCTCCTACCCGAGTGAAATTGGGTAGGAGAAAAACTCTTTTTACAATCGCTCCAAACCTTTTCTTGAAGCGCCTGGATTGTCTTAACATTTGAGTAATTCAATATCGATATTGAAATAGTCCGCTAACTGACGTGCTTGATGCTGACTCAGGTTCAGCTTACCGTCGAAGATTTCTGATGCCACATTTGAAGAACCCAAAATTTCTGCCAAGTCTTTGGGATTTAACCCATTTTCTTCAATGAGATGATGTAATATAGATTGTTCGGGAAATTGAGGAATTGGATAGCGTTCTTCTTCAAATTTTTCAATAAGAAGAACGAGTAGTTCTAACAGTGCTTCTTCTTCAGGGGTTCGTTGAAAAAGATGTTCTAGCTCTTCAGCCAACAAAATCGATCGCTCGTTTTCAGCCTCAGTTTTAATGACTTTAGGTTGATACTTAACGAGCAAATTATTGTAGGTGTCTGAGTTAAAAGTAAGGGTCATTTTTTGACTTGTTTTTATCGTATCCAGCGTGAGTAAGAACGTAACCAACTCCTACTCCCCAAGACGAGACAAACCGGCATTCTGATAATAATGACCGAGAATCTGGCGATAACTCAACCCCCGATCCGCCATCGCCTTCGCCCCCCACTGACTCATCCCCACCCCGTGACCAAAACCCCTTCCCTGCACCTGAAACCCACTCCCCGTCGCTGTCACCGAAAACAGGCGACTGCGCAACCCCAGCGCCCGCTGCACCTGCGCCCCCGTCACGCGAGTCGTTCCGCCATCGCCCACCACCGCCATCGCCACCACCCGACCGCGAGGAGTGGTGCGTTCGGGAGTCATCTGGCGAATCGTCCCCACGCCCCCCAAACGGCGACTTAAATCGGCTGTCGAAAAAAAGAGACTCCATTGATACACCGGCGCGTTTTGGTCGTAGTCGGGTACCCCTCGCAAATAGGGCAACGGCGAACTCCACACATCCTCAACATTTTCCGTATGACCCCCAGAAGAGGAATGATACGCAGTTAAGGCAACTTGACCGCCATAAACCACCACCTCCCCTGCTGTCTCTCGCACCGCCTGCACCGTACTGCTGGCTTCGCTTTCCAACCCCTTATACACCTGGGTTGCCGTCGTCGTCCCCACGTCGTAGAGGTCGTTGGGAGACTCGGCACGCTTGTAGAGGGCATAGGACCGGGCGGCGACGGCTTGGGCTTTGAGGGCCTCAAGGGGCCAACTGGCGATCGCCTCCGCCCCAACCACGCTGTAAAGATACTCTTCAAGATCGACATGGTTAATGGCAGCCAACCCCCCACTTTGAGGAACCAGACGAACATCGCCCCGATACCAGCGATCGCCGATCCAAACCGCACCTTGCCCCTCGGGTTCCACCCAAAGTTGTCGCCCCTGCCAATTGCCCACCCGAACATTTCCCCCGCCAGACCGGGCAGTATAGGCATCGCCAGCGGGAATGGTTCCTACCTGTTGGCCGGTTTCGTCTCGCACCTTGGCGGCTGTGGAACCGCCCACTGCTAAGCCATTGACTCCTTGTTTAACGGAAACGCGCAAGTCCACCGCCGCACTAACCGGCGCGATCGCGATCGCCGCCCAAAACAAAGTCAGCGCCGCCGTCCGTCCAATAGAAACGCCCTGGAAAACGGCGCAACAAAAGCCGTAAATTCGCGCAACCCCCGAACGGGAGGAGATAGAATTTAAATGTTTGCTACGAATGATTGACGGGGGGACTGGGGGACTGGGGGACGGGGGGAAAGATGTGTAGCATTTGTTGAGGGATTTCATATAAGAAGACGCGATCGCGTTATTCATACCCATAATTTATGTAAAGATGTGAGTTGTTTTGGAGTGTTGCTCCTTAAGGCAGGGGGCAGAGGACAGAAGGGTAGGGACGTTCAATTGAACGTCCCTACTATCATAACGACGAAAACCGAGCGTACAAAAGAGCCTTTGCAATTTGTCTTATCATAAAGATTAACAAAGAAAGCTCAAACTTCAGATAACGCTTGGTCGAGTAACAATTCGTGGAAATTACATTTTTAGGCACCAGTTCCGGAATTCCGACGCGATCGCGCAACGTTTCGAGCGTCGCCCTCCGCCTACCCCAACGCGCGGAAGTCTGGCTCTTTGACTGCGGCGAGGGAACCCAACACCAACTCCTGCGCAGCGACCTCAAAAGCTCTCAAATCTGCCGCATTTTCGTCACCCATATGCACGGCGACCATATTTACGGCTTGCTCGGTCTAATCGCAAGCTGCGGTTTGGCGGGCAATGCCCAACCCATCGAGATTTACGGCCCCCCAGAGTTAGCCGACTACCTGCGCGCGGGTTCCAAATACTCCCACTTCGGCTTGCCCTCTCGCATTCAGGTGCGCGCCGTTAAACCGGGACTCGTCTATGAAGATGACGAATTTGCCGTCTATTGCCAACTCCTCAAACACCGCATTCCAGCCCACGGCTACCGCATCGTGGAAAAAGATCGTCCGGGACGCTTTAATGTGGAAAAAGCTAGAGCTTTGGGCATTCCTTCGGGACCAATTTACGGTAAGTTGAAACGCGGCGAAACTGTCACCCTCGAAGATGGCCGTCAAATTTGCGGCGCGGATTTGTGCGATCCTCCCGAAATCGGGCGAAAAGCTGTTTATTGTACTGATACCGTATTTTGCGATGCCGCTGTGGAGCTAGCCCGCGATGCCGACGTTCTCATCCACGAAGCCACCTTCGCCCACCAAGACGCTCAACTTGCCTTCGATCGCCTCCACTCTACCTCGACAATGGCCGCCCAAGTTGCCCTCCTTGCGGGAGTCAAGCAGCTCATTATGACCCATTTCAGCCCTCGCTACGCTCCCGGCAACCCCCTAGACCTCAATAACCTCCTCGAAGAAGCGCGATCCATTTTTCCCCAAACCCTCCTCGCTCGCGATTTCATGAGCTACCCCATTCCCCGACGGAGAATGGTGACTGAAGAGGTTCCCGTTGCGGGTTAATAGGGGCTTACTGAATATAGTGTTGCGATCGGCTGGGGGAGCTGGGGGAGCTGGGGGAGCTGGGGGAGCTGGGGGAGCTGGGGAAGCTGGGGGAGTTAGTACATTTCCGGCGATCGCAGTGCCAGAACCGTGATGAATTTTTCCCGCCGAAGAGCGAAGATTTAAGCAACCCTAATATAACCGCGATCGCATTGAATAATCGGGTTTCGGCTTTGTGCAGTAAGCCCTAATTAGAGGTTTCCGTTACATCAAACAGACCCAAAAGAGAAGTCATCTCATCTTTATGGGTCAAAAAATTGATTTCCAGTTCTCATCCCTTTTGGGGTTTTGAACCGTTCCCCTTACTGTTCCTGTCAAATGCGATCGCCCATTTCTCCTGCCAGTCTCGTTTGGGCGAGGCGAGTGCGAATTCTTTGGAGGCAGACTTGGGACTCAACAGCCGAGCGCGGTTGAGGCAATTCTGTATTGGGCCACCCAGCCAAGTCGCTACACGGACAGTTTAAGGAGGGAACTCCCAACGATTTTACAGGAATTGGCATTTCGCAGCGAGAACAGGAAGCAATTTCCCACGCCGGAGAGAGCAATTCCGCGATCGTACAGTCGGCTCCTTCTAAATAAAATTCGTCGCTTTTCGAGCCGCTTACCGCTTCCCAACAACGTTCAAATTCTTTTGAGTAGGAGGCCCCTTCAAATAGGGGGCGAGGCAAGAATGTCTGCTGGGACTGGCGGTTAACCACTTTTTTACCCAGTTGAAACCAATGGGCTAAATATTTTTTGACTTGTTGTGCGGTCTTGTCCATGCTGAATCTTCCTCTTTCGCGCACTCTTTATTTCTCTATTGTCTTAATCCTAGCGTTCCGAGTGCAAGATTGTCGCTTCTTATCCCAGTTTCCCAAAGGAGTTGGCGGGGCGTGCATTGCTGCTGGTCCGTCCAACTGAAGCGATCGCGTTCCGTTCGCAATGTCCGTCGCTAACTTTTGGTGGGCAGGGCTATGTTTGAAAATGAATTGACAAAGTAAGTAGGTGGGCAAAAATAAACGCATAACCTCGAAAACCGTATTCCTTGCCAGGTAAGGGTTTTAGCTGGAGATATTGTTCTTTTAATTACGCCCACCTACTTACAATCGATTAGCAAGGCGTGTGGTGGGCATTGCCAAGGGTGAGAGAATTTGTTGAATCTCGCTTTTCTTCAGCAATTCCCACCCTACACAATCCTGAATTTGGACCATTGACAAGAAATTGGTTCGCTCATTGTTGTTACTGTACCTCATAGCAGCGCAGAGCGCTGTAATTTGCCTTGCTCGCCCTACGTAACTGAAGTAACTGTACGGGCGGGGAAACCCCGCCCCTACTTATCTTGTCTGGTTTCTTCAACTTTGGCAAGCGCTCGTTTCGGCGACTGACGGCGGCGACGATACCAAGTTGCACCGCCGACTAAAATACCGGCTAGGGTTAGTGCTAATAAAATTGGAAAAACTTCTCCTTTTCTTAAGGCTTGCAATCCCGAACCCATCATTACAAAGGGTAAAATTCCCGGAACCGTTCCTAAAGCGGTACCGATGAAATAATCGCGAAACCGAATGGATGTTAAACCCGCCGCAAAATTAACAATGCCGTAGGGAATGAGGGGAAGCAAGCGAATGGCGAACATATAAAATAGTCCTCCCTGGCGCATTTCTGCGTCGATGGCTTCCCAGCGTCCGGCAAATTTTTTCGCCACCCAGTCCCGTCCCGCCGTCCGAGTAAAAGTAAACGCGACGACTGCTGCGATAATAGCTGCGACTGTGGTCCAAAGGGTTCCCCACCAAGGGCCGAAAATCGCTCCACCGCTAAGATTGAGGGGCGTTGAGGGGAGAATTAAAAGCGTCCCGATGGTGTAGAGTAAAATGTAAATAATGGGAGCCCAAATTCCGGCGCGATCGAGCCATTGTTGGATTTGTTCGGGTTGAATGCCTCCTAATAAAAATACGCTTATTGCTGTTACAATAATGCAAAATAACAAGAGTAAAATCAAACTGGGTTTTGCTTTCAAAGCGGCTATCCTTTAGTTACGTTTATAGTATATACAGCACTTTTATTTAGGTTGTAAAACTCTGGCTTCGGAAGAATAGAAGAATGGAAGAATGCGGGATTTGAAGGATAAGCGAGTAATTGCTAAAAGTTGTGGAAGCTTAACCCAAAACTCTGAACTCTGAACTCTAAACTCTCCAAGGAGAGGGGGTGCTTGTGTTTCATAGGCGCGACAAATACTCTAAACGCTCTCAATTTTTAAGGGTTTTATTGGTAAATCCATGAACTTCTCGAACTAAATAAATGGGACGACCCTTGACCTCTTGATAGACTCGCCCTAAGTATTCTCCCATAATTCCGAGCGTAATGAGTTGAATTCCCCCTAAAAATAAAACGGCTACAATGGTAGAAGCATATCCCGGAACGTCTACCCCAAAAATAATCGTCCGCAAAACGAGGAAACTTGCATAAAATAAAGATAAAAAAGAAATAAATAAACCAATATAACTCCAAACTTTTAGCGGCACGAAGCTAAAGGAGGTAATACCGTCTAGGGCAAAATTCCACAGTTTCCAATAGGTCCAAGTTGTTGTACCCTGATACCGGGGTTCCCGTTCAAAGAAGACGGACGTTTGTCGAAACCCCACCCAAGCAAATAGCCCTTTCATAAAGCGCGTGCGTTCGGGCAATAGCTTAAGCGCTTCGACGACGCGGCGATCGAGAAGTCGAAAATCTCCCGTGTCGCGCGGAATGCGAACGGGACTCATTTTTTCCAGGGTGCGGTAAAATGCTTCGGCGGTGGAGCGTTTGAGCCAAGTTTCCCCGGCGCGCGATCGCCTCGTCCCATAAACCACGTCATACCCTTCTTGCCATTTCTCAACCAATTGTTCGATTAATTCGGGCGGATCTTGCAGGTCGGCATCAATGAGAATAATGGCACTTCCCAAAGCATAATCCAGTCCCGCTGTCAAGGCAATTTCCTTGCCAAAATTGCGCGATAAATCGATCGCCTTAATTGCCGGATTGCGCCGATGATGTTCGACTAAGCACGCCAGGGTCTTATCTTGGCTCCCATCGTTCACGCAAACAATTTCATAGCTCATCTTTAAACGAGCCAGTACCCCTTCAAGTCGCTCGAACAAATAGTCGAGATTGGGTTCTTCGTTATAAACCGGAACGACAATTGACAGTTCAATGGGGTCAAAGTCAGAACTCGCTGGTTGAGTTGGAGGCAAATTGCTTTCCACAGAACTAGGTTTTAGGTTTTAGGTTTTAGGTTCTAGGTTTTAGCTTCTAAACCCTCTACTGCCCACTTTAGACTCTCGCGGTAGCCGAAGTCTGCCCACTGCCCAATTCCCCAAAAGGTTTTAGGTTTTAGGTTTTAGCTTCTAAACCCCCACTGCCCATTGCCCACTGCCCACTGCCTAATGCCCCATGACCAATCTAAGCCGCGTGTTGCCGATACCATTCAATGGTATTCTTCAGCCCTTGCCTAAAATCCGTTTCAGCCACAAACTCAAACGCTTCCTTCGCCCGAGTCGTATCCAAACAGCGACGAGGTTGACCGTTGGGTTTATCAGTTTCCCAAACAATCTTCCCCTCAAACTCCATTAACTCGCAAATCAGCTCGACTAAATCGCGAATCGCAATTTCCGAATTGGTTCCCAAATTCACCGGTTCGGGTTCGTCATAAGCTTGGGTTGCCATAACAATTCCCCGCGCCGCGTCGGTTGAATAGAGAAACTCGCGCGTCGGAGAGCCATCTCCCCAAACAGGTAACTCCTTGTCCCCCCGTTGTTGGGCTTCGTAGACTTTGCGAATGAGCGCCGGGATAACGTGAGAACTGCTGGGGTCGAAGTTATCTTCGGGGCCGTACAAATTCACCGGCAATAAATAAATTCCCTTGAACCCGTATTGCTGGCGATAGGCTTGAAGTTGTACCAACAGCGCTTTCTTGGCAATGCCGTAGGGGGCGTTGGTTTCTTCGGGGTAGCCATTCCAGAGGTCGTCCTCCTTAAACGGTACGGGCGTAAAATTGGGGTAGGCGCAAATCGTACCGACGCAGGTAAATTTTTCCACCCCTGCTCGATAAGCGCAATCAATAAGCTGCGTCCCCATCATCAAATTGTCGTAAAACAGTTCGGCAGGTTTTTCTCGATTCAAACCAATGCCGCCGACGTGGGCGGCGAGGTGAACGATAATATCTTGATTTTGAACGGCTCTTTGGCAGCCATCAAGGGTTCGCAGGTCAAAATCGCGCGATCGCGCGATCGTCATTTTCTCCAAGTTCGCCCCAGCTTGTACGAGCTGTTGGACGGTCTGTCTGCCCAAAAATCCCGCCCCGCCCGTCACCAGAATCCGTTTTGCGCTCAAATCTAGCATGGTTTTTCCTCTGTTCTCCCTCAGCGGTTCTTTCACCGTTCTGTTGGCGTGCAGGCCCCTGAATCTGCTGTGACTGGGGAAAAGAAGTCAGACCTCCAAAGTCAGAGTTCGTTCCCTTGAGGGGAACCTCGTCGTCTCATCTGGGCTGACTTCCTTGCCGCCATTATCGCTGTAGCTTGAATTCAAACTCAATCCACAGCACTGCCTACATTTTGCCGAATATAAGCATTATCCTTCAAAACCTGCTCGGCTGACGCACCGTCGGGCGAAGGAAGACCGAGGGCGGCTAAATCCGCGTCTACCATTAACTTCACCAATTGCTCGAACGTCACTGACGGTTCCCATCCCAACTGCTGCTTCGCCTTGGTCGGGTCTCCGATCAAAATATCCACTTCCGCCGGTCGCAGATAGCGAGCATCAAACTCTACGTAATCGGGCCAGTTTAAATTAACATAGCCAAAGGCAATATCGAGAAACTTACGAATCGTGTGAGTTTCTCCGGTAGCCACCACATAATCGTCCGGTGCGTCTTGCTGAAGCATCAGCCACATCGCCCGAACGTAGTCTTTGGCGTTCCGCACCCAGTTCTCCAGCTCATCAAACCCCGCCGCCGCCGGGGCAGATGATGACGACAAAGGCGCCGCACCAGAAGAGGGGGGCTGTGCAACACCCTCACCG
>JAXHVQ010000180.1:0-10125 GCA_034189065.1 Cyanobacteriota bacterium | reverse complement strand
CAAATGACAAATGACAAATGACAAATGACAAATGACAAATGACAAATGACAAATGACAAATGACAAATGACAAATGACAAATGACAAATGACAAATGACAAATGACAAATGACAAAAACCCTACAACGGTAGATGAACTTCTGGATCTTGTGCCAGCCATCCCAAAGGCGAACGTCCGCGAACTTCAAAATGAAGATGGGATGCAGGAATATCGGGCTGTCCCGTGTTTCCCACCGCCGCAATTGCATCCCCCGCGCGCACCGACTGTCCCTCTCGAACTAAAATTTGACTGAGATGAGCGTAGCGCGTTTGGCGATCGCCTGTATGATCGATAATGATTAAATTGCCGTAATTTCCCTGCTGTCCGGCAAAAGCCACAGTTCCCCCATCGGCAGCGAGGACGGGCGTTCCCGGTTCGGCGAGTAAGTCGAGCCCGCTATGAAATCGTCGCGTGTCGGTGGCTGAGTCGGTTTGCCAACCATAGGCAAAACCGATGGTTGCGCGTTGGGGCAGAGGATATCCTGCCAATCCAGTATACTCTTGTTGTCGGCTGTTGTCTCTCGCCGACCAATTAATCCCTGGAATAAACACGGTTCCGGGCGTTGCAACACACCCATTTAGCTCAAATAAGATATCTGCGCGCACGCCATAGGCTTCTGCCAAATCTTTCCAAGTCGAACCCCTCGGCGCAGAGATGCGAATTCCGTTGAAGGGGGGAATGAGAAGTTCCTCGCCCGCTGCGACGCTTCCTCGACTGAGAGAGGGGTTGAAACGAGTTAAGGTTTCTGAAATTAGGTTATATTTTCTGGCGATAGAGTCGAGGGTTTCTCCGGTGGCGACGCGATGGCGCTGCAAGCGCGAGAGAACGGGAGGAGGACAGACTGACGAGTCTGTGGGGGTTTGTCCGCGAGCGCTGGGAGTGAATTTTAGTCCGGCGACGCTGAACGCAAGAGCGAGAGTGCAAGCGAGTTGGGGAATGTTGGGGACTTTTTTATTCGTACTCGAACCCATGATATCAGTGCGCCGCGATCGCAGAGCTGAAAATTTTCTTTTGTTCAATTAGGATAACGTATTCGCTCGACTTCCGACTTTGACTGAGGTTTTGCACCAAAGCGAATACCATTTTTCTAAATTCCACATCGGTTTCGAGAGTAAAACATTCTAACCATCATCTCGCCATCATTCTTAGTCGGTGTGGGGTGGGCAAAATATCTTAACCTGACTCTATCGCTCAACCTTAAAGTCATTTTGCCCACCGGCAATTTGGGGTAGGTATTGTGGGTTGAGAATCGCAGCTCTTTATTTTCTCCTATTAACGGCAATTCCTACCTGACTCCTGTAGAGAGACTCAACAAGTTGCTGGCCAGAGAGCGTTCTTTTTCTTATCCCTTATTTTAAACTTTCAATTGTCAATGCAATGGCGCTCGAACCCAGCAAAATCCACATCAACCAATCTCCCCAACGCACGTATAAAGTTCGAGTCGCTCGCCGATAAATCGTTGCGGCATAAATTTCGTAAGTATTGATTCCAGAACGCCAAAGGGTTCGGCCGTGGGGGTCTACAATTCCAGAATAACCTGTATTGGTCGCTCTTGCCGCCCAGCGATCGCTTTCTACTGCTCGCAAGACATCTTGGGCGTGGTGTTGGGCGGGCATGGTTTTGGCGTAGTGGGCGTTGTTGGAAGCGGTTAAAATAAATTCTCCTCCCCGTGCAGCTTGGCGACGAAAATGCTCGGAAAAGGCGGATTCGTAGCAAATTCCTACAATTGCTTTGCCGAAGGGAGTGTCGAAACTTTGTTGGGAATCGCCGGGAACCATGTGGGCGTTTAAGGGGGACAATCGATCGATAATTTTTCCGACAACGGGTTCAAAGGGGATATATTCTCCCAGGGGAACGAGTTTGATTTTGTCGAAGCGACTGAAGATTTTTCCGGTTTCAGTTAAGGTCAAAATACTGTTGGTATAATGCAATCTTTGCGTTTTATCGGGTTTCTCTCCATAGGCTCCCAACCAAACGGGAACGCCTTTGTTTAAAACGGATTTATAAAAGGGAGTCTGAGAGAGTCTGCTAGAAAAAATCGGCAAAGCTCCTTCTGGAGTTAATACGGCATCTACGCCGCGATCGGCTAATTGTTCGTACCCTCGCGTATAGCGCTCCATTGCCCGTTGTAAACCTGTTTCAAATAGCTTAATATCGTTAGGGATATTACCTTGAATGATACCAATTTGAATCGGCTTTTCATTGTTGAGCGAACGGCCATACATTATCCAACCCAGGGCGTGGGAACCGACGAGCAAACTAAATGCGATCGCGAGTAAAATAGTTCCATTTCTCTTTTGTTTTTGTAAGCTTCTAAAAGGAAAATAACTTAAAATAAATTCAGCGATTAAACCATTAACCGCCACAATAACTGCGGTGACGGTTGACGGTCCGGAAAGTTGAGTCAGTTGTAAAATGAGTAAGTTGTGGGGACTTTGGGTGTAGGACAGCGATGTCCACCACAGCGGACCTGCACTCCACAACGCTTCGAGGAAACACCAAAGGGCAACACCGACTAAAACGCGCAGTCCTCTTGCTTTAATAATCTCTATTTCTTTGTCAGTTTTATATTTAAATTCTCTTTTATTCAATCGTAAATAGCGCTTGGTTAAAAATCTAACTCCCATTGTCCAAAAAGCAACTAAAATTGCGCCCCAAAATGAAATAAACAGCCAACAGAAAAGCGCGATCGCAATACTGCCCAGCCAAGGAACGCCCAACCAAGTCATGGGATGAATTCCCGTTATCCAAAATAAGGCTAAACCGTGATAGCCCAGTCCCCAAGCCATAGCATAAAGTATTCCTTCTCGAAATGTTACATTTTCAATTAACATCCATAGGGGAACTAAACTTATCCAAGCGAGGGGAAAAGCTTCGACGGGTGCGGGAGTTAATCCCATGAGAATTCCCCCTGCAAAAGCAATGGCAATTTTTACTGAAAAAGAGAGGGGTATTGGAGGAAATTTAAGGCGCGATCGCATATTTTTATAATGCCATAATTTGCTATTATTGATTATAGTATCTAATCAAGCAAAGAAATTGTGAATCGTAACAAACTACAAACACTAGCAAGGCTCCGACTCGCCGAAGCCAAGGTCTTACTCGATCGGAGTCAATATTCAGGAGCTTACTACTTAAGCGGCTATGTTGTCGAATGCGCATTGAAGGCTTGTATTGCAAAAGAAACCAAAGAATTTGATTTCCCAGACTTAAGGACAGTTCGGGACAGTTATATACACGACCTTGAAAAGCTCGTTAAAACTTCAGAGCTTAAAGTTGAACTCGATCGAAAAGCGGATAACGACCCTGATTTTGCATATAACTGGTCGATTGCGATACAATGGTCTGAAGCAAGTCGCTACGAAATTTACGACGAAGAAAAAGCTAAAGCCATGTATGAGGCAATAGCAGATGTAAACCACGGAGTTTTACAATGGATCGAACAATATTGGTAGAACGAGATATTGAAGACGGGCAAAAGTTAATTGACGCTTTAATAGAAAAAGAGGAATATCCTCTTGAATCGGCAATTTGGCTTTATTACCCCGAAAGTGAAACTTGGAAATTGACTTTAGCCTCCCCTTTGTACGATATTCTGGGTCCTCGTTCAGAATTTGCCGAACTTTATAGTCTCATTAAATCAATGAAAGAAGAGATAAATATTAATTTTTTGGATACGACTGTTGTCAGCCCACAACATCCTATAATCGCCAATTTGCGCCATTCCCAAAAACGAAAAGGAATCAATTTTTCGGGTTTTCGATTGAGAGGGCATTCAATTAATAATGTGTATGTTGACGATGTTTATATCTATTTTGTTGGACGAGAGGTTCGCCAAGAAGCCATTCAAAATAGATAAAATTAGCAAAAAATGAATTTCTACTCCAACGTTATTTTCCCGCGCCTCCTGGACTTAAGTATGTCCAGTGCGACGCTAGCCTCTTATCGCCAAGAAATCCTAGCCAATGCCGAAGGGGAAGTCTTAGAAGTGGGTTTTGGAACCGGCTTAAATCTGCCTCACTATCCCCCAACCGTCCGCAAAATAGTCGCGATCGATCCCAATCCCTCAATGAAACCTTTGGCACAAAAACGCATTGATGCCTCAAACATTGAAGTCGAATTTTGTCAACTTAGCGGAGAATCGTTGCCAATGGACGATAATCGCTTCGACACTGCGGTAAGTACCTGGACGCTGTGCAGTATTCCCCAAATCCAACAAGCCTTAAGCGAAATTTACCGAGTGCTGAAACCGGGAGGACGCTTCTTTTTCGTAGAACACGGATTAAGCCCCGATCGCGCGATCGCAACTTGGCAACATCGCCTCAACCCCATCCAAAAACGGATCGGCAACGGCTGTCATATTAACCGCAACATCGAAGAAGCGATCGCGCGGGCCAATTTCCGCATCGAGCGCGTAGAACGGCAGTATCTCGAAAACACGCCCAAAATTCTCGGCTATTTATACAAAGGAGTTGCAACAAGGCGCTAAACTGGTCTTATTTTAAGCGCCCGGTTTGGGCTGGCGTTGAACCCCGGGCATCGGTGGCACGTCGAAAATCCTTCCCGAAAGCGACGATATATCTAAAAGATGAGCAAATTATCACGAGACCAGCGGAACTACTACTATCTATTAGAAGCAGAGCGCGCCGGAATTCACAAGCCCATTCTCGCAGCCCTCTATCAAGCCCATCTGTCTCCGTCGCTACCCGATGGCGAAACGGGTTTGGGCATCAGTGCAGCCGGTTCGGTAGTCCCCGAACGGGTCGATACCTTCTCCGAACAAGTTCAGTATGCCGCCAATGCCATGCGATCGCTCACCGATAATTTATCCCAGCAAGGATGGAAGGGAAGCGACTTATGGAACCCCCAAGGGGGACGCTACGCAGACTTATTCATCGAACGCATCGCCGACGGCTACGACCCCCCAGAAGGCGAAAAATCCGTCGGACGTTTAGCCGCTTGCGATCGCGCCACCTTAATGCAAGCCTACCTCTCAGATATCGAAACCGACTACATCGGCAAAGAAGCGCCGCAAAACTTAGCCTATCTCGACCGAGCGCTGCTGTCGCTCATCGAGCGCGTCCCCCAATTCTACACCGGCCTCGCCCACCAACGCGATGCCATCCTAGAAGCCATCCGCATTTGGCGCAGACTCGATACCGCCGACCAAGCAGCCGCCTCCCTCGCCACCGAAGCCAACGTCCTCCCCGCCAACCTCTCTGAAGCCCAACTCAACTTACTCCTCAAACAATTCGTACAACGGCTGTCGCCCTACTACAGCGGCTATCCCCACCAACGCGAAGCGCTGTTGCGTTTGACTCAACTGTGGCGCAGGCTCGAGTCAAGGGAAGATACCATTGCCACCCTTGCCAAAGATACCTCTCCCGACCCCGGCCTCAAAATTTTCGACCCCGCCCTCGTCGCCTTTGTCGAGCGCGTCCCCCAATTTTACGGGGGCAGCACCTCTCAACGCAATGCCCTCACCGAAGTGGTGCGCCTGTGGCGGCAGTTAGACTCTCGCTCGAGCGCTTTGGCTTCTTTGGGTGTGGATCCCCAGGTGTTAGAAATGCCCGCCAATACTGCAACCTTAAAGCAAGTCGCCGCCCAACTCGATCGCGAATTGCTGGGGTTTTTGCGCCGCATTCCCAATGCGTATATCGAAGCCGACCACCAGCGCGAAGCCTTGGTTCGCATGGTTCAGTTGTGGCGGGGGTTAGAAACGCGCGATCGCGCCATCGAATCCCTCACCGAAGACCTCAAACGCCTCGATCGCGAAAAACCCAAAGAAACGCCCAAACCCGTTATTCTCCTTCCCCGGCGGCCCGCCCGGTGGACTCCGAGAAATATTCAACTTTCTCTGGCGATTATTCCCGACGGCAATTTTACCTGGGCCGAAGCCACCAAAGGCGGAACGCGGATGCCGCCCAACCAGGAGGTGGTGGATGCAATTGTGCGCATTGCTCGTCTCGCACAACGGGCGCGCGATCGCATCGGCTATCCTTTTATTATCACCAGTTGGTATCGTCCCCCCCACATCAACCGCGCGGTGGGCGGCGCGAGATACAGTCGCCACCTCGTAGGAGATGCCATTGATTTCGTCTGCGAAAGTCTCAGCGGCAATCAACTGTACTGGTCTCTCGATCCCTGGTGGCCCGGGGGGTTGGGGCGATACCGCTCTTTCCCTCAACTGTGTCACCTCGACTCGCGCAGTTATCGCGCTCGTTGGTTGAACTAAAAGAAGTCCGTTTTTTCCGAAAAGACTTAGAGGGTTATTCTCTATTTTATGAAATAATTAAGTGTATCTCCTGGAGTTTTCTTGAAAGTGCGATTTTACTCTAACCATCGCAATTCAGAAGTGTTATTTTGAAGGAGTCTGAGACGATCGAGCGCGCGATCGCGCCTCCAACCTTCTCCTCCAGGGCTGGTATAGTTGAAATAGAGGACAACTGCACCTCAAATGGGATATTGATTCTGTGCAAGTGCCGTTCGGCCTCGCAGCTTCATTGAAATTTTACAAATTTCAACTTTCTATCAATTTCAACGTTTAGCTCCGGTTGCTCGACTTTAATAGAAATGAAACCCACTATTGGGAACGATAAGGGTACCCCAGGACAGTTTTCCCCATCCCGAGCATAACCTATGTCTTCTCACCTCCGCCTAACCCAATCTATCCTCGCCCAAACCCCTCAACCGGAACCCGCCCCTTCTTCAGGGAATTCCCTTTTTGGTTCGGTCGGGTTATACAGTACCCTGGCGCTGTTTTTAGCCCTCGCCGGGGTTCTCGCCTATGGCAAGTTCCTGGTCAATACTCACAACAAAGCTCTTAAATTCGAGCAGTATAAGTCCCAGGATCTGCAAAAACGCCTGAAATTGGCGCTGAAAACCATTGACAAAATGGAGAAAAACCCCGATTTAATTCATTCGCGGGAGTTTAACCTGGATTACTTGCGGCTGCGAATGGATGAGGAGGTTTTTCACTACGCCATTGTCAATCAGATTAAAATTCGAGTTAAGCAAATCATTAGCGTGGCGTTGCGTCCGAGTACAGCCCAGCATCAAGTGGGAATTGCAGCCACAGGTCGCCAAGTGGATGAAATGTTTGATGTGACCTACGAAACGGAAACGGGCGGAAAACGGACCACAGGGGTGTTATTTCGGGTACAAATTAAGTTGATGAAGATTCCGACTCAATCGACTTCTTCAACGATTTCTCAAATTATTGATTGTATAGAAAAGTTTCTTTCTCCGGCGGAAGACCACGAAAATTGGCAGCCGACGATTCAAGGTCGCGTGGTTTTAATCAGTTGGGATCAAAAAGCGAAGCCTACACCTCTCCTGGTTCTCGAACAGTCTGGCGAAGGGGTCAATGTTAGTTTCCGCACCAATCCCAATAAGCGATCGCCTCACGCCACGCCACCCCCGCCGCCTCCTATGCCCACCAAGTCGCCTAACAAAACTCGCAGTAAGGGGCAGTCTCCCGCACGTCGGTAAGCTGTAATGAATAATGAATAATGAATAATGAATAATTACCTCTTCTTTTAACGAGAGGGTTGAAATTCAGGAAAATTGACGATCGCGCTCCTCCCAACTCACTGCCAGAGAGAAGGGATCGAGACCCGTGTCCTCTTCTTTGTAGACGAAGAGGTTTTAGACCCAATTATTAATTATTAATTATCAATTGATAAATGTCCATCTTCTAAGTGTAGAAGGCGATCGGCGACATCGAGAATGCGGTTGTCGTGAGTGACCAGAAGAATGGTGCAACCTTGGTCTCGGGCGAGATTTTGCATGAGTTCGACCACATCGCGTCCCGATTTACTGTCGAGGGCAGCGGTAGGTTCGTCGGCTAATACCATTTTAGGGTGGCTGACGAGGGCGCGCGCGATCGCGACCCGTTGTTTTTGACCCCCCGAAAGGTGTTCGGGGTAATAATCGACTCGTTCCCCCAAACCCACTGCTTCTAATATGGCAATAGATCGTCGTTTGGCTTGGCGCGGGGAAATTCCAGAGTGGAGTTCGATGGACATTTGGACGTTTTGCCGCGCTGTTAGCGATCGCAACAAATTATGGGCTTGGAAAATGTAGCCAATATTGCGGCGAACTTTCACCAGTTTGGATGTTTTTGCGCCGACTAACTCTTGTCCCAATACTTTGAGACTGCCCGATTGGGGCGTTCTCAAACCTCCTAATAGCGTTAGCAAGGTGGTTTTTCCCGATCCCGAGGGACCTTTCATAATCGTCACTTCCCCCGCTTCTAGGGCCAAATTGATATTAAATAAGGTTTGTTTGCGCAAGCCACCTTGACCGAAGAAGTGGTCGAGATTATGAATTTCAACAATTTTACCAGGATTCATAATATAAAATGACGCTTAATGTGAAATAGATGCCGAAGCCGCGATAAAAAGTTTTAGGTTTTAGGTTTTAGGTTTTAGATTTTAGGTTTTAAACTCTCACTACCCAATGCCCTCTGCCTTCTGCCTTCTGCCTTCTGCCTTATAAAATAACGCTCCAATTTAATTCACATCTTTACGTAAAAGGCGTTTTCTTAGAAAATATCAGCGGGGTCGGCGGCGCTGAGTTTGCGAACCGCGATCGCGCCGGAGGAAAAACACATGATAATCGTTAAAATGAGTACCGTTACGGCTTTTTCGACCGACATGGCTAAGGGAAGGCTGGTCGCGTTGGCGGTGAGGAGGTAGAGGACATTGGCGATGGCAAAGCCGGGGAGATAGCCGACAAATGCTAAAATAATTGCTTCTTGTAAGACCACGATCAGTAGATAAACATCCGTATATCCCATTGCTTTTAATGTGGCATATTCGGGCAAATGATCGGAGACATCGGTGTAGAGAATTTGGTAGACAATGACCGTCCCGACGATAAACCCCATTCCCGTTCCCAAGGTAAAAATAAAACCGATCGCTGTACTATTTTTCCAATAATTCTTTTCAAAATCAATAAACTCCTGTTTAGATAATATTTTAACATCATTGGGAATTGTTTGTTTCAATTTTTCCAAAATTAATTCGAGATTAGCATCCGGTTCGAGCCGGATTACGCCCACGTCAAGTAATCCTTTTTCTCGCCCCGCAAATAAGCGTAAAAAGTTAACATCGCTCGTAAAAATATTGCCATCTGCACCAAAAGATGCGCCCAAAGAAAAAAGGCCGCCCACCTTTAATTGACGACCTCCCGCCTCAGTCGTCACCTCCTCTCCTTCCCGAAAAAGCTCGCCCACCGGTCCAAATTCCGGTCGCGACAACTCATCAAATAAAACAACATCTTCTAATTTTACGCGATCGATATTCTCCTGCAATCCCGCAATATCGAGAATATCGTCGGCTGGATTCAGACCCAACACCATAATGCCGCGCGGTTCTGCGGAAACGGGGTTTTTCCAAATGACAAAATCGAGATAAACCGGATGAACCGAACGCACCCCTTCTACTGCCAACGCTTGATACAAACGCCGTTGGGAAAATTGATCCATTGCAATTAAAGCAGTAGACTGGGGACTGACTAAGAAAATTTCGCCTTTGAAGCGTTCGTGCAAGACGACAGAGCTTTGAAAGAGGGCATCTTGGAACCCAAGCTGCATAAACATGAGAATATCCGCAAAACTAATACCAGCAAGGGCAATTAACAGGCGGATCTTTTCGCGGGTGAGTTGTAACCAAGCTAGAGGGATTTTCATGAGTAGATTTGCATTGAATCGTTCTTTGATGCTTGGATTAACAGTTGCTTGTAGCGAGAATCCTCCAACGCCACCGAAGACAATCGGGTCCGATCCCAACTTTATAGATAGGATCCAGTTTACCGCAGCGATCGCTTCACATTGTTCTTCTCCCATCCTCAAGATATTGCGATCGCGGTGTATTAGGGTTGCTTAAATCTTCGCTCTTCGGCGGGAAAAATTCATTTCTGTTCTTCCCCTGCTCCCTCTGCTTCCCCTGCTCCCTCTGCTTCCCCTGCTCCCCCTGCTCCCTCTGCTCCCCCTGCTCCCCCTGCTCCCCATCTCCCCATCTCCCCATCTCCCCATCTCCCCATCTCCCCATCTCCCCATCTCCCCATCTCCCCATCTCCCC
>JAXHVQ010000018.1:0-57077 GCA_034189065.1 Cyanobacteriota bacterium | reverse complement strand
GCTCTTTATCCACAAAAGCGCGCCCTTTATCCGTTGGCGCGCATCCACCCAGTAATCCGTTGAATATCCGTTGGCGGCACACGACAAACGACATCCGTTGATCAATTCCCAATTCCCAATTTTAATTTCCCAATTCCCAATTTTAATTGCCCAATTTTAATTGCCCAATTCTAATCCTCGACGGTAAAGCGATCGCGCAACTTTCAACACGCGATCGAAAGCCTTGGGTGGCGAGGTATTCGCCGGATCGAGCAATTGAACCTTAGTCAATAACTTGGCTTCTTGGGTATCCACTTCGCCATCGCTGTAAACCAAAGCGCTGAGGGATTCGAGGAGTTCGAGGTAGCTTTCCTCGCTCTTCTCGCCGCCCAAATAAGTTTCGAGCCAATGGTAACACTCGGTGGCGCTAACCGGCTTAATTTCCGAAAGGAGGGACTTAATTTCGGCATCTTCAGCAATTCCCTTATCTTGCGCCATGCGACGTAGATATTCTCGTTCCTCTGCTTGAATGATGCCATCAATCCAAGCCGCTCCCATTAAAATTTTAAAAAGTTGTTTGGTTTTAGTTTGATTATCCATCGGTATTAAGTTGCTGTGGGGGAGCGATCGCGCGATCGCGTTGGCCCAATAGGTTGAATTGCTCCTATCCCATAGTATCTCAAGTGAGGGTGTGGCTCCCAAGGAGAGCGTCACCGATTGTAACATCGCGCGACATTAAATATGAGTTGAGCGCGATCGCCATTCAAATGCAATGGGGGCGGAGGGACTTGAACCCTCACGACCGTATCAGGGTCAGCGGATTTTAAGTCCGCAGCGTCTACCATTCCGCCACGCCCCCATAACCCAACTTGTGGGTCAGATTAACAGTTTACCAGGATAGGTCGCAGATTTGTCAAAAAAAATCCCCAGCGCTAGCCGGGGAAATGGTTCAGGGTGCATCTACTTGTGTTCTACGGGGTCTTTGAGGGAAAGTCGGGAAAAAATGAGAGAGTTCTTCAGGAGTTTTGGTGGTGCGGCGAACCGAAGCGACTACACTTGGGTAGCTAAATGTTCGCGCAGCAACTCGTGCATAAAGCGATAACCGCCGCCAATTCGTTGCAGCAGGCGTTCGGTAGCGCAGTTGAGGAACTTAGCATAGTCCCAAGGGATGGAACCGTTGAGGCAGAGGATGAGGCGAAGAGCGAAGTGTTGAATGCAAGTCATGCCATACAAAATCCAACGGCGATCGCTTGCACGGTCTTCAAAGAGTCGGTATCCTCATGCAAGAATAACCATATTAGTACCCAGAGAGGTGTAGTACATAACGCGAAAACGAGAGTATTTCTTCCGGATTGCCAGATTCCTTGATTGGGTTCAGTGGTCGATTGAATATCAACCTTCAGTCCAAAAAACATACCCCCTATCGATCCCGAACCTCAATTTCCATAGCACGTTAAACTAGACAAAACGCATTGGCGATATGAGAGGCAAATAACAATGACAGCAACTCTGGAGAAAACCCAACAGCGCTACTACACGCCCGAGGAATATTTGGCTCTCGAAGAAGTAGCCCAGACAAAAAGTGAGTATCGCGACGGTCAAATCATTCCTATGACAGGTGGAACAGTAAATCATAATCAGATCGCGCTCAATATGAGCATTGCTTTAAGTCTTGCGTTCAAGCACCAGGACTATCGAGTCTTGATGGGAGACGTGCGCCTATGGATTTCCGCAGCACAATTTTATACCTACCCCGATCTTATTGTCATTTCGGGTCAACCTCAATATCACAATAATCGCAAAGATACTATTACCAATCCTCAAGTCCTGGTAGAAGTTTTATCAAAATCTACCCGCAATTACGATCGCGGCGACAAGTTTGATTATTACAAAACGATTCCCACCTTCCAAGAATATATTTTAATCGACCAATCTCAAATCAAAATTACCCAATATTTCAAAACCGAAGCCAAACGCTGGACGTATCGCGAGTACGACGAAGAAGATACGGCTTTGAGTTTTAATGTATTTGGTGTTAAAGTTCCCTTAGCCGATATTTATGAAAAAGTCGATTTTGAAGAAGATAAAAGCGACAAAAACAGTGAAAATGAGGAAGAAAATTAGAGAAACATAATAAAATTTGGAGAGATTCAATAATGACAGTAACTCTGGAGAAAACCCAACAGCGCTACTACACGCCCGAAGAATATTTGGCTCTTGAAGAAGTAGCCCAGACAAAAAGTGAGTATCGCAATGGTCAAATTATTCCCATGACCGGCGGAACAACAAACTATAATCGGATTTCTGGCAACCTTACAGTCAATCATAATAGGATCGCATTGAGTACGAGTGTTGGTCTACGTCTCGGACTCAAGGGACAAGAATATGAGGTTTTTATCGGAGATGTACGCCTATGGATTCCCGCAGCTCAAGTCTATACTTATCCCGATGTTATGGCGATTTCTGGCAAACCTCAGTATCACAACAATCGCAAAGATACAGTTACCAATCCTCAAGTCCTGGTAGAAGTTTTGTCAAAATCCACCCGCAATTACGATCGCGGCGATAAGTTCGATTATTACAAAACGATTCCCACCTTCCAAGAATATATTTTAATCGACCAATCTCAAATCAAAATTACCCAATATTTCAAAACCGCAGCCAAACGTTGGACGTATCAAGAGTACGACGAAGAAGATACGGCTTTGAGTTTTAATGGGTTCGATATTGAAGTTCCCTTAGCCGATATTTACGAAAAAGTTGATTTTGAGGAAGATGAAAATGATGCGAATGGCGAAAATGAGGGAGAAGATTAGGGAAATATTGTAAATAAAACAGATCGCAATTTAAAAGGAAGAAAAGTTTTTCCTTACTAATGCGAAAAATCCCATTTAATTTTGATATTCTGCAACCAGCTATACAGAATAATTGTAGACACACCCTTTTCAATTAAAAATCAACCAAAACGTCCGCTGACATATTGTTGCGTCGCTTCTTCCTTGGGATTTTGGAAAATCACTTCCGTTGCATCAACTTCTGCTAAATATCCCTGGCGCTTGCCATCGACGACGCGCACGTTAAAAAAGGCCGTGTAATCTGCAACCCGCGAGGCTTGCTGCATATTATGCGTCACGATAACAATAGTATAATTTTCCTTCAGTTGATGGATTAATTCCTCTACTTTGAGGGTAGAAATGGGGTCGAGAGAGGCGCAAGGTTCGTCCATCAATACCACATCCGGCTGAACCGCGATCGCGCGCGCAATGCAAAGACGCTGTTGTTGACCGCCAGAAATCGCCGTCCCACTTTGTCTGAGCTTATCTTTCACCTCATCCCACAACGCCGCTTGTTTGAGGGAATGTTCGACCAATTCGTCCATATCCCCCTTGTAACCGTTAATTCTCGCACCGTAGGCAATATTGTCGTAAATCGACTTGGGAAAAGGATTGGGTTTTTGAAACACCATACCAATGCGCCGCCGCACCTGTACCGGATCGATATCCGCGCCGTATAAATCTTGGTCGTGGTAAGTCATTCTCCCCTCAGCGCGGAAGATGGGAATCAGGTCGTTAAGGCGGTTATAGCAGCGCAACAGCGTACTCTTACCGCAACCCGACGGCCCGATAAACGCCGTTACCTTGCTTTTGGGGACATCGAGGAAAATGCCCTTCAGCGCCAAAAAATCGCCGTAGTAGACATTCCAGTTTTCGGTTTTTAAAACAGTTTCCTCAGTTTGAGTTGGGGTCAAGCGATCGCTAATCATAATATCTCCAGTGTTAAACAAATTTATACATTGCTGCGAGAAGTAGCAAAACGCGCGATCGCGCTGGTTATCAGCACGAGCATCACTAGCACAAAAGCGGCGGCAAAGGCAATCTCATTTTGATCTTCAAAGGGAACGCGAGCAAAATCGTAAACGAGAACCGAAAGAGAAGCGGTTGGTTCAAACAACCATTCATCCCAGTTGGGCCAGAACTGTGTATTGAGCGCTGTAAACAACAAAGGGGCTGTTTCCCCCGCAGCGCGGGCAATTCCCAAGGTGACTCCCGTAATAATGGCAGGGATAGCAGCGGGGAGAACAACGCGCAATACAGTTTGATAGTCGTTAGCCCCCAAACCCGCCGAAGCTTGGCGAACCTCTTGAGGCACCAATTTGAGTGCTTCTTCGGTGGCGCGGACAATGGTGGGCAACATCAACAACGCCAAGGCAAACCCTCCCGCCCAAGCTGAATAGCCCCGAGGCCAAAACGGAATGACATTAATGACTAAAATCCCATAGACAAAAACCCCGATAATAATTGAAGGTACGCCGCTGAGGATATTAGTGGCAAAACGCACCCACTCCGCAATCTTGTTCCCCGCGCTAAATTCCGATAAGTAAATTGCAGCCATCACGCCCACCGGAACGCTGAGAACCGTGGCAATTGCTACCATAATTAAAGTTCCGACTAAGGCATTACCAAAACCGCCTTGGGTTTCCACCATTGGCGGCGGCGGCAGTTTGGTAAAAAGGCTAAAGTTGAAATTGCCCAATCCCTTGACGACAATGTAGTACAGGACAAGGCTCAAGGGAATGACTGCCAATACCATGCACAGTGCAGCCAGACCCGTCATCACCAGTCCGAATAACGTCCGAGGCGCGCGCGGATCTCGTTTGAGTTTGGTAGGGTCGAAGTCAAACCCCGCTTGGTTTTGAAAGGAGTCCGAGGTCATATCAGTTATTAGTTATCAGTCGTCAGTAGAGACATTTTATCAATTAATAATTAATAATTGATTAATTGATAAAATGTCTTCGTTTACGAAGAAGAGTACACGGGTCTTGAGGAAACCTCTCTGGCTGTGAGTGGTTCGGACGAGATCGTAGATTTTTCTCGATCTAAATCCTCTGGTTTTAAGGATAGGTAATTATTCATTATTCATTATTCATTGTTCATTATTCATTGTTCATTATTCATTGTTCATTATTCATTGTTCATTATTCCGAAGTAAACATTCCTACATCTAAATTTTCTGCAAGCGCTTGACAAGGAGTTCGGCTAAAACATTAACCCCTAGCGTGAGAATAAATAAAATCAACCCGGCGTACATCAAGGCTGCAACTTGAAGCCCGCTGGCCTCGGCAAATTGGTTAGCTAGTAGCGAGGCGATGGTGTTGGAGGGGTCAAAAATCGACCAAGCAATTTCAGTATTATTGTTGCCGATTAACATGGTCACAGCCATTGTTTCCCCCAAGGCGCGCCCCAGGGCTAACATCACGCCGCCAATAATTCCCGAAGATGCGGCGGGGAGAATGACTTGAAAAATCGTTTCCCAGCGCGTTGCCCCCAAACCGACGGAAGCTTGTCGCAATTCGAGGGGGACGTTGCTGATGGCATCGCGCGAAAGGGCGGCAATAATGGGAAGGGTCATGACCGATAGGACTAAGGCTGCCGGTAGCATTGCCGACCCTTTGAGGGGGGTAATTTCTTTGAGGAAGGGAATCAAGACAAAGATTCCCCACAGTCCGTAGACGACGCTGGGGACGGCGGCGAGCAGTTCCACTAAAAAGACAAAGATACGCTGGATTTTGGGCGGCAGGTAGTCTTCGCTGAGGAAGATGGCGATGCCGATGCCAATGGGAACCGACAGGGCTAAAGCTAGCAGCGAACTGACGATAGTGCCGTAGATGGCAGGCAAAATCCCGAATTCAGGCGGTTCGCTATTGGGTCTCCAGGTACTTTGAAAGAGAAATCCTAAAGTGTATTGGGCGATCGCGGGCCAAGCTCGAACGGCAACTAACGTCGCGATCGATACTAAAATGAGGGCGATTAAAAAGGCACCCATACGGGCTAATAGTTTGAACGCATTGTCAAAGTTGCGTTCTCCCGAAGAGCGCGGTTCAATGGTACGGGCAAAATTCGTCTCGGAATTCAAGGGATACCTCGGATCGGTTGCGCAATAAACTGGAGTTTGAGGGATGTTCTTTACGAACTTCGGCTCAACTTGCTCCCCTGATGGCTCGGGCTCGGTCAGCCTAAACCCACTCAGCGCGTTCATCGTAACAGTATTTATTTAAGAAAAGGTAAAGCTTTTTGACCCTTTAATTAAGGCAGAGGGCAGAGGGCAGAGGGCAGAGGGCAGAAGAAATTCAAGAGGCGAGCGAGAAATTGTTAAAAGTAAGCGCTCTTTCATTACAATTGACGCTCCGGAGCGAAAATTCTCTATAGCGTTTCTAAATAGAACGTAAACAGCCATTCAGGAGCGCTAACGAGCGAATAACTCCTCGCTCGTCCCTCAAATTCTTTCATTCTCCCATTCTTTTATTCTTCCATTCTTCCGAAGCTCAAGTTTCACAACCCAAATAGAAACGCTATAGTTCATCTAAGCTTCATAAACCCCCATAAACTTCACCAAAGCTTCATCGTTGGTGTTAAGGAGAATACCCAGGTCGCGCGGATTCAATCGCTATGATTTTCTCCAGTGGAAAAAAAGCAAAGGGGGGAATCGATGTCTACATCCACGTTTCAGATACTCCATGCCGCCGACCAAGAAGCCGGAATTCCAGCGTTAGACGATGCGCCTCGGTTCTCGGCGGTTCTCAATGCACTTAAAAATCAGGATGGGGATAATGATGGCAATCCCGATTATCCCAATACGTTAATCTTGTCTTCTGGGGATGCTTTTATCCCCGGTTTATTCTTAAATGCCAGCGAAAATCCGTCCCTCGTGCCTCTTTTGGGAGAAGCGGGAAGAGGACGGGCTGATATTATTATTCAAAACGAACTGGGATTCCAGGCGATCGCCTTTGGCAATCATGAATTTGACCTGGGAACGTCCTTTGTGCGCTCCGTAATTGCACCCGACGGCGACTATCCCGGCGCGCAATTCCCGTATCTCAGTTCTAACCTAGACTTCAGCAGCGATCCTAACCTAGCCGATCTCGTTGTGGCGGACGGTCAAGAGGCTAGCACGATTCCCAACAGCATTGCGAAAAGCACCGTCATCACCGTCAACGGAGAACGGGTGGGAATTGTCGGCGCAACCACTCCAACGTTGCCACTCATTGCCAACCCCGGCGGCGTGGGCGTTTTTCCTGCCGATGGAACCGATATTCCTGCCCTCGCAGCGATTATCCAAGAATCCGTCGATGGGCTAATCGCAACGGGAATCAATAAAGTAGTGCTGCTAACCCATATGCAGCAAATCGCCATCGAAGAACAACTGGCTGGTTTGTTGCGGGATGTCGATGTGATTATTGCAGGAGGGTCCAATACGCGCTTAACCGACAGTACCGATCGCCTGCGCGATGGCGATACTTCCCAAGATCCGTATCCCCTTCTCAAAACCTCTGCAACCGGGGAACCCGTCGCCGTGGTCAACACTGATGGGAACTATAAATATGTCGGACGTTTGGTTGTCGATTTCAACAGCGAGGGAGTCATCCTTCCCAGCAGCATCGACCCCAACGTCAGCGGCGCTTATGCCACCGACGAACAAGGGGTTGCCGACCTCGATGCCGAAGGATTAGTCGATCCCGAAATTCGCGCCATTACCGATGCCCTGCGCGAGGTTATTACTGAACTCGACTCTAACTTCTTCGGCACCACCGATACCTTCCTCAACGGAACCCGCAGCGACGTTCGCACCCAGGAAACCAACTTGGGGAACCTCACCGCCGATGCCAATTTAGCGATCGCGCAGGCAACCGACCCCAGCGTCCTCATCTCGATTAAAAATGGCGGCGGCATCCGCGACAACATCGGTCAAATCGTCACCCCTCCCGGTGCCGTCGAACCCGTCAAACTCCCTCCCGCTGGTAATCCCCTTTCTGGCAAGCCTGAAGGCGGCATTTCCCAGCCGGACATTCAAAATGCCCTGCGCTTCAATAACGGTCTGTCCCTGCTGACGCTAACCGCCACAGAATTGCTCGCCATCATCGAGTATGGGGTGGCTGAAACTGCTCCCGGCGCGACCCCCGGACGGTTCCCCCAAGTTAGCGGCATCGAATTTAGTTTCGATGCGGAGCTCCCGGCAGGCGATCGCGTTCAATCTCTCGCGGTCAAAGATGGCGACGGCAAGATTATCGATGTCATCGCCAACGGAGGCGAATTGGTGGGCAACCCAGACCGAACCTTCCGCATTGTTACCTTAAATTTCCTCGCAGGCGGCGGCGATGGCTACCCCTTTCCGCAAACGGGGGCCAACCGCGTCGATCTCGCCCTCCCGGAAACCTCACCGCGTACGGGCGAGGCGACATTTGCCCCCGATGGTTCGGAACAAGATGCTTTAGCTGAATATCTGGCTGCTAATTTCAGCAATACGCCCTTCTCGAAAGAGGATGTCGGACCGGAACTCGACACGCGCATTCAAAACCTCGACTTCCGCAACGATACCGTTCTGGGGGGTGCTATCGCGGGTAACAATAGCGACAATACTTTAGTCGGCGACGACGGAGATAATCTCCTGCTGGCGTTTGGCGGAAACGATACGGTCGCGGGCGGATTGGGCAACGACGAAATTCAAGGGGGCGATGGGGATGATATTTTGCGAGGCGATCGCAATTCTCGGTCTCCGGGAGGTCGTAAAGGCGGCGACGATCTCATTTTCGGCGGTGCGGGAAACGATCGCATCGGCGGGAAAGCAGGAAACGACCAACTCTTCGGCGACGAAGGCGACGACGTTATCTTTGGCGACGACGGCGATGACTTATTGCGCGGCGGTTTGGGCAATGACATCCTTACCGGCGACGACTTTTCTGGCGGTCAAGGCAGTGATACCTTTGTCTTGGCAGTGGGAGAAGGAACCGATACCATTGTTGACTTTGAGATGGGCGTTGACTTCATCGGTTTGGCAGAAGGGTTGACGTTCGGTCAACTCAACATTTCGCAGCAGGGAACAGATGCCGAGATCGCCGTTGACAGCGAAACCCTGGCAATTCTCAACGATGTGGATGCCAATGCGTTAATCGCCGCGCAAAATACCGCCTTCGTCCTTAGTCCTTAGTCATTTGTCCTTTTACTGTTTACTGTTTACTGAAATGGCAACTCCCAACTTAACGGTTCTCGGAACCTACGCAACCGGAATTTTCGACGAAAGCGCAGCCGAAATTCCCGCTTTCGACCCCACGACGAAACGCTTGTTTGTCGTCAATGGCAACAGCGGCGCGATCGATATTCTCGACCTGGCTAACCCTAGCAACCCCGTTAAAATTGACGAAATTGAAATTTCTACATTTGGCGATGGAGTCAACAGCGTTGCGGTCAAAAATGGCATCGTTGCGGCAGCAGTGGAAGCAGAAAATGGATTAAATGAGGGGAAAGCCGTCTTCTTCGACACCCAAGGCAATTTCCTAAACGCCGTCACTGTGGGCGTACTGCCCGATATGATAACCTTTACCCCCGACGGAACAAAAGTTCTCACCGCCAACGAGGGAGAACCGACCGACGACGGCGACCCGCTGGGTTCGGTCAGTATCGTCGATCTCTCGGTTGGAGTGGCGAATCTCACCCAAGCCAACGTCGCCACCGCCGATTTTAGCGCCTTCAACGGCAAAGAAGAACAATTGCGAGCCCGAGGCGTTCGCATCTTCCCCGGAAAAACCGTCGCCGAAGATGTCGAACCCGAATACATCGCCGTATCCGAAGAGGGTAAAACCGCCTTCGTCACGCTGCAAGAAAACAATGCCGTTGCTGTCGTAGACCTGCAAACTAACACCATTACCGAAATTCAACCCTTGGGGGTCAAAGATTATAGTCAAGGAAGCAACGGGTTAGATGCCAGCGACAGAGACGGCGAAATTAATATCCAAAACTTACCCGTTTTTGGACTCTATCAACCCGACGCAATTGAAACTTTCACCGCCAACGGTCAAACCTTCTACATCACCGCCAACGAAGGCGACGCGCGCGATGAAGACGATCGCGTAAAGGATTTAATCCTCGATCCGATTGCCTTCCCCAACGCCAATGAATTACAAGATGACGACGTTTTGGGACGGTTGGATGTCTCGACAATTGATGGCGATGTCGATGGGGACGGCGACTACGATCGGCTTTTTACCTATGGCGCGCGTTCCTTCTCCATTTGGGATAGCCAAGGCAACCTCGTTTTCGATAGCGGCGATGACCTCGAACGCATCACCGCCGCAGCGTTCCCCGACAATTTCAATGCCAGCAACGACAGTAATAGTTTTGACAACCGCAGCGATAACAAGGGACCCGAACCCGAAGGCGTAACCACCGGAGTTATCGACGGACGGACTTATGCCTTCATCGGGTTGGAACGAATCGGCGGCGTGATGATGTACGATGTCAGCGACCCCAGCAGTCCGCAATTTGTCCAATATCTCAATAACCGCGACTTCAGCGGCGATCCCGAAGCGGGAACGGCGGGAGATTTGGGACCGGAAGGGTTAGTGTTTATCAATGCCGAAGACAGTCCCATTGGTCGTTCTCTGTTGGTGGTTGCCAACGAGGTTAGCGGTTCGACGACGGTTTACGATGTGGGGTCGAATGTCACTGAGGGAACTGATGTCGGGGAAACTTTGGTTGGCCGACGAACCACCAATGACTTAATCTTGGCAAAGGCTGGAAACGATATTGTTGCGGGGGAACTCGGCGATGATGTCATCTACGGTGGCGAGGGGGATGATATTTTGCGCGGCGATCGCAATTCTCGGTCTCCGGGAGGTCGTAAAGGCGGTGACGATCTCATTTTCGGCGGTGCGGGGAACGATCGCATCGGCGGCAAGGGTGGCAACGACCAACTCTTCGGCGAGGAAGGCGATGACGTTATCTTTGGCGATGACGGCGACGACCTGTTGCGCGGTGGTTTGGGCAATGACATTCTGACTGGCGACGACTTCTCCGGCGGTCGAGGCAGCGATACGTTCGTGCTGGCAGCGGGAGAAGGAACCGATACCATTGTTGACTTTGAAGTGGGGATCGACTTCATCGGTTTGGCAGAAGGGTTGACGTTCGGACAACTCAACTTTTCGCAGCAGGGGGACAACGCCGCGATCGCCGTTGGCAGCGAAACCCTGGCAATCCTCAACAATGTGGATGCGATGGCGTTACAAAGCAGTGTCTTCATGACGGTTTAAGAGGCAGGCATTGCAATGTCCTTATTCGAGGAGATGTAGGGTGCCGTTAGCGCAGCGCAGGTGCACCATTCCATTGTCTAGAGCGGTGGGTTACGCTGCGGAGTGACAAGTTCTCGTTTTTCCTCAAAATCTTGCCCGCACCTAACCCACCCTACTTTTCTTGGCGACAATTGTTGAGCGGACAACTCTCTCAAACCTCTCCTTCGCAACGCGATCGCGCAGGAGATGAGGAAAATTCAGAACTCCGAACCCTAATTCCCAATTCCCCAATTCCCCAATTCCCCATTCCCTTGAATCATGACTAACCCCTTCATCAACGAAATCCACTACGATAACACCGGCACCGACACCGGCGAAGCAATTGAAATTGCAGGCATCGCCGGAACCGATCTCACTGGTTGGCGTATCGTCCGCTACAACGGCGCAAACGGTCTCGTGTATACCACCCCAACCGCCAATCCTGCCGGTTCGGACGTTCTCAGCGGCATCATTCCCGACCAAGGCAATGGCTTTGGTACCGTTGTTATCAACTACTCCACCAATGGATTGCAAAACGGTTCTCCCGATGGCTTTGCGTTAATCGATAACAACGATAACGTTATTCAATTCCTCAGTTACGAAGGCAGCTTGACCGCCGTCAATGGACCCGCTGCCGGTTTGACCAGTACCGATATCGGCGTTAGCGAACCCAACGATACGCCAGAAGGCTTTTCCCTGCAACTGTCGGGTTCCGGCACAACCTACACCGATTTTGCCTGGAGTGCTGCCGCCGCAAATACCTTTGGGTCATTTAATACCGGACAAACCTTCGACGGTGGAGGTGTACCGACAACCCCCCTCCTCAACGAATTTGTCTTTAACCACACCGGGTCTGATACCAACGAGTACGTCGAAATTTTTGCCGCTCCCAACACCGATTACTCGACATTTTCTATACTCCAACTCGAAGGAGATAGCGGTTCGACTCCCGGCAGAATTACCAGCGTTCAACAAATCGGAACGACTAATGCAAACGGCTTTTGGACAACGGGATTTCTCAGCAACGTTTTCCAAAATGGAACGCAAACCCTCTTGTTGGTTGAAAGTTTTACAGGTAACGTAGGAGATGAACTCGATACAAACGATGATGGTATCCTCGATTTTACACCTTGGACTGGTCTTGTTGATGATGTGGCAGTTAGCGATGGGGGAGTCTTCGATGTCACCTACTCCAGCGCCGTCTTGACTCCCGGTTTTGATGGCATCTCCTTTACCCCTGGCGGCGCATCCCGCATTCCCAACGACACCGATACAAACACCGTCGCAGACTGGGTTCGCAATGATTTTGACGGCGCGGGAATTCCAACCCTCGATCCCGGTACGCCGGAATTGGGCGAAGCGTTAAATACGCCTAGTACAGCCAACGAATTAGTTCCAGAATTGCCGCCGGAAACGATAAAGATTTACGAAATTCAAGGCGAAGGTCATCTTTCCCCATTGGTCGGTCAATCGGTTGTCACTACGGGAATTGTTACGGCAGTAGAATCCAATGGCTTTTATTTACAAGACCCGACGGGAGATGGCAATGATGCCACGTCTGATGGCATTTTTGTCTTTACCAATTCGGCTCCCGGCGTTAATATCGGGGATGAGTTGAGGGTTGAAGGGAACGTTTCTGAGTTTATTCCGGGCGGCGCGAGTACGGGGAATCTTTCGAGTACGCAAATTAGCGGAAATCCGACGCTGACAACCTTATCGACGGGAAATTCGCTGCCTGCTGCGGTTATTTTGGGCGAGGGAGGACGCAAACCGCCAACCCAAATCATCGACAACGACAGTTTCAGCGTTTTCGACCCGACAGAGGATGGCATCGATTTTTATGAAAGTTTGGAAGGAATGCGGGTAACGGTGCAAGATGCCGTTGCGGTGAGTCCGGTCAATCGATTTGGGGAAATTTTTACGCTGACTGACAATGGAATGGATGCGACGGGGTTGAGCGATCGCGGCACCCTTAACATCAGTCCCGACGATTTTAACCCGGAACGCATTCAAATCCAACTCGATCGCAATCTCCTCCCGAATTTCTCCCCCACTGCCGATGTGGGAGATAAGCTAGGAGATGTGACGGGGGTTGTAGATTACAATTTTGGCAATTTTGAAGTCAAAGCGGCGGAAGTTTTTACCGTAACTCCCGGCGGATTGCAACGAGAAACCACGAATTTAGTTAAAAGCACTGACCAATTGACCGTTGCCAGTTACAACGTCGAAAACCTCGACCCGAAAGTGGAAGAGGGCGTATCCAGTCGCAATACCGACGACGATGTGGGAGAGGGGAAATTCGACGCGATCGCCGCCCAAATCGTCAATAACTTGCAAACGCCCGATATTATTGGTCTCCAAGAAGTCCAAGATAACAACGGTGCGGAAGTCACAAACGTCACCGCCGCCAACGAGACCCTGCAATTGCTCGTAGATAAAATTGCGGTACTCAGCGGCATCACCTACGAATTTATCGATAATCCCTTCATCGGTAATGAAACCAGCGGCGGTCAACCGGGGGGAAACATTCGGACGGCGTTTTTATATAACCCAAACCGCGTCGATCTGGTCGAAGGTTCGCTGCAAACCGTCGTCGATCCCGCCGACCAACAAACCGACCCCAATAACCCCTTCTTCGACAGTCGCTTACCCCTCGCCGCCACCTTCTTATTTAACGCACAAGAAGTCACCCTCATCAACAATCATTTCTCCTCCAAAGGCGGCAGTCAACCGCTGTTCGGGCAAACGCAACCCGCCGTTGACTTGCAAGAAGACCCCAGCGTCAACGGCAGTTTAGACGAGCGCCGGGTGCAAGCAGAAGCAGTTAAAACCTTTGTCGATGGCATTCTTGCCAACGACGCGAACGCAAACGTAGTCGTATTGGGCGACTTGAACGAATTTGAGTTCATTTCCCCGTTAGAAACCCTCGAAGAAAGTCTAACCAACCTCACGGAAACCCTACCGGAAAACGAACGTTACTCGTTTATTTTCCAAGGAAATTCCCAATCCCTCGACCACATTTTAGTCAGCGACAATCTCGCAGCAACGGCTGAATTCGATGCAGTTCATACCAACAGCGAATTTGCCGACCCGGCAACCGACCACGACCCCTTACTCTCCCGCTTTACCCTCGCCGTTCCCGACGGTGTAATTGGGGGAACCAACGACGACAACTTGTTAGTTGGCGGGAAGGAAGATTCTACAATTTACGGTCGCGCGGGTAACGATACCATCGCCGGTGGGTTAGGCAATGATACTCTCTTTGGTGGCGATGGAGAGGATGTACTGCGCGGCGATCGCAATTCTCGCAAACCGGGCGGTTCTGCTGGCGGCGACGACATTATCTTTGGCGGTGCAGGCAGCGATCGCATCGGCGGGAAAGGCGGCGACGACCAACTGTTTGGCGGCGATGGCGACGACCAAATTTGGGGCGACGATGGCGACGACTTGCTGCGCGGCGGTTTGGGGAATGACATCCTCACCGGCGACGACTTTTCCGGCGGTCGAGGCAGCGATACGTTTGTTTTGGCGGTGGGTGAGGGAACCGATACCATCGTTGACTTTGAAGCGAAAGAGGATCGAATCGGTTTAGTCGATTTGGAATTCGGTCAACTGTCAATTTCGCAACAAGGGAACAATACCTTCATCGCGTTTAACGCCGAAACCCTCGCGATTTTGAGTGGGGTGACACAGATGCTGACCGAGACTGATTTTACCGCGCTCGGCTAGTTCCACACGCAGTTTATAGCGTCTCTCGCACGCGAGAGGTACAATCTTCGTCAAGTCCCCCTTGTTATATGGAATCCTTGAATGGTTGCTACAAATGGAAGTGTATAAAAGATTTTGTTGAGGTGCTTATAGATCTAGGCATTGCTGAATCGGAATCTCAATAATAAATTCTGTTTCCCGTCCTAAAGTAGAATTACACTTTAAACTTCCCCCGTGACGTTCGACAACAATTTGATAGCTAATTGAAAGTCCTAGACCCGTCCCTTTTCCGACTGGCTTGGTTGTAAAAAACGGGTCGAATAACTTTTCTTGAATTTCCTTGGGAATTCCAGAACCGTTATCGCAAATGCGAATCGCAACCTTTTTAGCATTTATAAATTCAGTTTTAATATAAATTTTTCGGCTATTGTGGCTATCATTATTAGACTCTTCTAGTCCCTTAGCTCCAGAGCCTAAAAAAGAAGGATTAACCGCTTCTAAGGCATCAATTGCATTACTCAGCAAATTCATGAAAACTTGATTTATTTGTCCGGGATAGCATTCAACTAATGGAAGCGACCCATAATTTTTGACAACTTCAATCTCTGGGTGATTGGGTTTTGCTTTAAGGCGATTGTGTAAAAGCATCAAAGTATTGTCAATGCCTTGGTGGAGGTCAACCGTTTTAAATTCTGCTTCGTCGAGTCGCGAGAAATTGCGCAACGAAAGAACAATATTGCGAATGCGTTCGGTACCGACGCGCATCGATTTGAGAACTTTGTGCAAATCTTCGGTTAAAAAATCAAGATCGATTTCTTCAATTTCTTCTTGAATTTCGGCTGGAGGATGGGGATAGTGTAGTTGATAAAGTTCGACTAATCGCTGTAAATCTCGAGCGTATCCTTGAACGTAAACGAGGTTCCCATGAACGAAACCGACAGGATTATTAATTTCATGGGCAATGCCAGCAACCATTTGACCTAAACTGGACATTTTTTCGCTTTGGATTAATTGGGCCTGGGTTCGTTGAAGTTCTTTAATGGTTTGTCCGAGTTTTTGAGATTTAGCGCGTTCTCTCCCTTCACTCTCCCGCAATTCCATTTCCGCGCGTTGGCGTTGCTCGAATACGGCTTCAAAGGTAGCTGCTAAAAATTTGATTTCGTTATTGGGTAAAGATGGGGGAATTTCTAAGAGTCCTGTATCTTTACTTATTATGACAGATTCGTTTAAGTATTTTAAGGGATTCAAGACATTTTTTTTCAGGAGTAGCCAAACCCAAACTAAGATTGCTAGGAAGCCAACCAACATAACTTGCATTGACACGAGAAATATTTTTCGCACCTCCTGTTGCATGGGGTAGAGATCGAGGATGGCGATCGCGAGTCCCCGGCGACCGGATGTTTCAAACAAAACGCTGCTAAAGGGCAAAGTTTGTACGAGAACCGCGCGATCGTTCAACACCGTTTGTTGAGCTATCTCAACCCCCGTTCGAGAAGATTGCTCGACGATGGAGATTAATTCAGGACGAACGGCAATGTAGCGTCGAGAACGATTGGTTTTTTGAAAGCGATCGCTGATGGCCAAAATAGTGCCATCGGGATTGACGATCGCAATTTCCAGAACCGAGGGGAGAGTTGCATAGTTTTGCACGATGCGGTGGAGGACGCTGAAGTTTCCTAGTTCGATTACACCTTCGGTGGCAAATTCTAACCCTTGAGTAATAGCTTGCGCCCGTTCTCGGACTTTTTCATCTAAATCTGACCGAACTAAGCGGTAGCTAATTCCAAGTGTCGTCAATCCTACGGCAACCAGGGCAATCCCAAAACCCAGGTTAAGCTGTCTGGACAGCCGATTGACCCCAAAGCGTTTTGAGTCTAGCATTTTGGTACAATTCGTCCAGCGAGTTAAACGAGTTAAGCAAGTCACAATTTCACGGTCTCCACGCTTGAATTGCAGTTGTTATCAGTTCGGCATCAAGGTCGATATTTTCTCGAACGATGCGTCCGTGTCGGGGGTCTGCGCGTAACAACTGCACCATGTCGCGAACGGCCGCTTGCAATGCCCCCCCAACAAACATTTGCCGATTGAGGGCTATATCGCCTTTTTTAAGTCCGGCATAATCGCTGGCAAAAGCTTCTCCCGTTTGTCCGAATTGCTTGCCGACTATCTCGAATACTTCGGTAGGTTTTGTTTCGATGGCGTGCATGAGGTCAAACCAGGCGAGCATAAATTGTTTCAGTGCTGCTTTTTTATCTTGGATATGGGACGAACGGGACACTAAACCGTCAATTACTAGACTGTCAATTTCTTGAGTTGTGTAGACAACATTACCTTGAATGGCTTTGGCTGTTTCTGCCAACAAGGGTTCCCAAACTACCGCACCGTCAAGGCGATTCTCCCGAAGCCGTCGGGCTGCTTCTTCGTTTGAAATATCGACGATTTGCACCTCGCTCGGCTGAATTTTATGATGTTTGAGGGCTTCTAGGAGAATGAGATGATTGACCGTTCCCAGCTTCGCGCCCACTTTTTTACCGCGCAAGTCTTCGAGGGATTGAATGCCGCTTTGGGCGACGATGCCGTCAGCGCCGTGGGAAATGTTGGTGGCAAGGATAAAGGCGGGGTCGTCGCTACTCGGATCGGCTTGCATCGCGTCCCACAGGGCAATGAAACCGGCATCTAGGGCATCTCGCATGACGGCCCGAACAATATCTTGTTGATTTTCAAAGGGAATGAGTTCGACTTCGAGTCCCCGCTTTTTGAATAGAGCGGTTTCTCGGGCATAGAATGCGATATCAAACCCCGGCCAACGGCTGATTCCGACTCGCAGCGTTTGGGTTGAATCGAACAGTTCGAGGCTGCAAGCGTGAATTGTAAGGGTTATTAAAAGTGCGATCGCAAAGAGGAGAGGTTGAATCGGGATTTTAGCGCTAATTTTCATTGATGGGGTGAAGAAATTAAAGTCAATGTTTTTGATTCGCGGTCATTTTGATTTAGACTGAGACACTAGCTCCTTGAAATTCGGGAATTCTAGCTAAATACCTGTCTCATCCTTATTTGAAAGGACTATAATTCCTGGTTGGGTTCAAGCGATCTCTAAAGTCGCGATCCGATGCGGTAGTGCAATGAAGTGCAGTTTAGCAATTTCAGCAGAGTAGCTGCAACCAACTCGAACTCATTTTTATTCGTTGTCTTGACCGCAGTTTTCCCTGTCTTTCTGACAAGGTGACAATTGATAAATTTATTGACTAGGGTACATTGAGTTCTATATAAATTTTGAATATCCGAATAAGTACGACCTGAAAATAACGTAATTATCTAAATACAGAAAAATTATACAATTTTTATCTCCTGCAAATGCACTGAGAAATTTCAGTAAATATCGCGAATTTACGAGAAATTTCAGAGCACGAACAATAAGTTGTTCGATGCAGGAAAAGCGACAAAATTTGAAGTTAGGCAGAGCCTAATGTTGTAAGATCCCTCGGATTGACAGGCACGCGATCGCGGGAACTTCCTCCCGGGTACGCTCCCATCCTTCAGCAATGAGAAAAAGTCAAGAAGATTGCAACAAAACTTATCAAAATTCTCATCTTTTAAGGTTTGGCGCGATCGCGGCCTTCATTACCGACGACAACAGCGTCGCTCCCCCCATAGTCAGCAAACCGACCTCGGACGCGAGCAAGCTTTGAAAAAGTTTTGGCGCGCGTGGAAATCATTATGGTATGCTATTTCTTGGTGAAATTTGCATCAAGCGAGAACGTAACTTTGAGGTATGACACTGCTCAAACCCACTGATTTCTCAGAGTCCGGTCGTAATCCCCCTCCCCCGGATAAGGATTGGCAGGAAGTCATCCAGACAGGCAATAATATGCTGCGGGCAGGAAACACTCTCAAGGCAAAATCGGCAGACTTACGTTCGTTCTCCCGGAGCGAGAAAACGGCTGCAACTCGCTCGGCAAGAGTTAGACAACGTCCGCCCGAACGAAATTCAATTGTATGTTATTCCTGTACCAACCCAAATCCTCTGTACCAACAGCAGCAGTGGGATGCAGCAGTATCAATCTTACTTCAAGGCGACACAAGCACTCGTCATGAAGGACGAGGCAGCGCTTCCCTCAGCATTTCGCTGGCAAGGGACGGTAGCGCTGGGAAACGCAACGATCCAATTGTCCGAGTTTTACGCCGATCGCGGGCGCAACGAGGAAGCTCATTTTTTCGAGCAAATCCGCGTCTGAAGTGCAGGCATTTCTTACCCTTATTAAAGACACTCAAATCAACTGAAAATGAACAAGATTACATCTTTTATTCAACGCTGGTTTCCCGCACAACAAACGGTTCAAGCTCACTGCGACGGACCTTGCGGCGTTTATGACCCTTCTTCGGCTAGAATTGCCGCAGAAGCCGTGCTATCCATGACCAAAAAGATTGTGGACCTCCAACCGCCTGCTGCGGGAGATGCAAAGGCAATGGCGACCTACGAAAACACCATCTCGCGCTTTATCCAAATTAAAGAAGAGCAAGCCCAAATAACAAAAGACGAATTGCTCATTCTGTGGACCGACTACTTCAAGCCCACCCATTTGGAGCAGTATCCCAATTTACACGATACCTTCTGGAAGTCAGCTAAACTCTGTTCGTCGTGCAAGGTTGAGGTAAGCGTGCAACACGCTCAAGAATTGATGAGTGCGGTTGAAGAGATTCACAAAATGTTTTGGGCAACCAAAAGTCGCGATGTGTCATGGTACACCGCGAGTTAGTCCCCGATGTCAATGGGCTAGAATTTGCGCTGTGGTTGTTGGGACGGCGGCAGCGTTTACAGGTTTCTGGAAACTCGATGCTGCCGTTATTGCGTCCGGGGGATGAGGTATTGGTGAATTTTCGAGTTTACCGCGATCGCTCTCCGGTTGAGGGAGAGATTGTGGTGGCTCGTCATCCCCACCAACCTGGCGTAAAAATTGTCAAGCGAGTTATTGCGGTTTTAGAAGACGGGCGGTTTATTTTGATGGGCGATAACAAGGGTGAAAGTACGGATAGTCGTCACTTTGGTTCAGTTGCTCTCGCCCAAATCGCAGGCAAAGTTGTTAGTTTATTCGCACGAAAGCATTAGGAACGTTTGTCATTGGTCATTTGTCATTAGTCCTTGGTGGCAAAACCTAAAACTTGTCCGAGCGTTGGTTACCGATCGCCGTTTACTGAAATTTGGATGGCTCAATCCGATCCCAATCGAATTTTACGACTGCTTCCCCTTTTTGCAGGCAGCTTAGGCGGGATTTTGTTGTTGGTTAACCGCTTCGTCACCGAAGGAGTCACCGCATCGCAGTCTCGTTCGGATGTACTTGGAATAATCGAGAGCGCGCTTCTAATTTTGGTGGGGTTGATTTGGCAGCAAATCAGAGCGCGATCGCCCGATACGGTAACGTTGATTGGGGAAGAGGGGTTCGAGTTAGACTCGGAACTCCCCGAAGCGGTTAAACTGGAGCTGGCTTGGGCAACGCATTTGTTGTTAACGAATACTGTCACGCGATCGCTCGTTCTCTACTACGATGGCAAAACTTTGCTGCGACGCGGCGTATTAAGTCCCAAAGCTGAAGTTGAACCGGGCGCTATTCTCAAACGAGTGCTGGACAAGGGAAAAGCCGTTTATTTAGTCGCTCTCAGTGTTTATCCCGGACGCATTGAATTTGATTATCTTCCTGAGAACACGCAAGGAGTAATTTGTCAACCCGTTGGAGAAAAAGGCGCGCTCATTTTAGGAGCGAATGCACCGCGTAGTTATACAAAGAAGGACGAGCGCTGGGTTGAGGGAATTGCTGATAAGTTGGCAGCCACTTTGTTGATGGAGGAGTAGATTGGTTCTTTATTAATGAATAATGAATAATGAATAATGAATAATGAATCGGGTCTAGTATCTCTTTGTTGAAAAAAATTTGTCCTTTGTCAATTTGTGTGGGAACGGCAAAAATATTTAATAATATTAAGGTCGATTGCTTTAATCAAGCTTCGCAATTTCACCCTCTAAATAAAACGTCCAAAAAATATCCCTCGCCTCCGGAGAAAAGTCCCTTGAATGGGAGAATATATTAATGGGCGAATTATCCCCAAAGCTAGGGTTGTACAACTCAAATGAAAAGACTGTAGAGCGGCTATTGGTGACTTTCCTCAAATCACTATCCGAAGCGATCGCCCCAAATGTACTACCTCCCCCTGCTCCCCCTGCTCCCCGGTGCTCCCCCTGCTCCCCGGTGCTCATCACAACGCTTATTCAGCAAACCCTAAATAATGGGAGGACTTTGCGCGGCATAGTGGGACGCGAGATGGACTGCCGTCGGTTGACCTTAAGCCGGAATTAATTTGACGAGAGGGAACAATTGAGGAATAGTATTGTCAAGATCGAACGAAAACCCCCCTTATCCTTAGCATTTTCACCCATCATTTACCACCGGCGATGAAACATCACCTCGCGATCGCAACGGCTCTGGTAGCCGCTTTGGGCGCAACGACACCCTCCCTGGCTTTGGCGCAAAATCCTCCGGCACAAACCTACGAACCCGGATTTTGGCAACCCGTTGCTCGGTACAATCCCAACAGTCGGGCAGAAGTTCGTCTAGTCAATCGTACCGGGCGTACCCTATTCTACGATTTAACCTCCGACGACGCGACCTCTCGTCGCTTGCGACCGGGTGCAACTGTCCTCATGACCAATATTCGTCCGGATTCCTACGTTTTGGTGTATAGCGAAGATACCAGCGAACAGGGTGGTTTCCCCGTCGAGTATCGGGTGAGCGCAGACGCGAATCGCATTACAGCGACGATTTCGCGGGGTGCAACCCTACCGGGAGACCAAACCCTGCACCTACACGGAAACGGGGGCATTTTTGTTTATTAACGAATTTTAGTTGAGATTGAATGTTGAACGCATCAATGATTTGTGTGAAGAAGATTGCTAAGTCTTGGAGGCGAGCAATTGCCTCTGTTTCTATTTGCGCCACTGTTTTTGAACTAGCCCTCATTCCGGTTTGGGCCGCACCGCCGCGATCGCCGGATAAAATGGAAGAGTGCGAAATCCTCGTTGTCGGCGGCGGACTCGCTGGTGCAGCAACTGCCTACGAAGGATTGCTGTCGGGACGCACGGTTTGTATGACGGAAATTACCGATTGGGTGGGCGGACAAATCTCCTCCCAAGGCACCTCCGCCCTCGACGAAACCAGCAAACAGCGATCGCTGTTATACTACTCTCGCGGTTACAACGAACTGCGCCGCCGCATTGAGGGGAAATACGGAGAACTCAATCCCGGCGAATGTTGGGTCAGTAAGTCTTGTTTCATCCCCGCCGACGCACACGAAATATTATTGGATCAACTGGAAGATGCGGCAGATAAGGGAGATGGGACGCTTAAATGGTACCCCTCCACGGTGATTAAAGAACTGGAACTGAGTAGCGATGGGAAGATAATTGAGAGCGCGATCGCGATCCAGCATCAACCCCAACCCGGAACGCCTCCTCTCAACACCGAACCCCTTTCTCAAAAGCTCGACGATGCCTACCGCTACGAAGACTCGCCTCGTTTTAAGAAAAATATTATTCGCTTTCGACCCAAGGGGGAGGAAGGGGGATCCGGCGCAGATTGGTATGTCGTCGAAGCCACCGAAACCGGCGAACTCATTGCCCTAGCAGACGTTCCCTATCGCCTCGGCCTCGATCCCCGCACCCATCGCGAACCCTCCTCTCCCGTCACCGCCCAAGATCCCTACTGCGTCCAAGGGTTCACCTACACCTTTGCGATGGAGATGACCGAAGACCCCCAACCCCAGGAAAAACCGCCATTCTACGACCGGTACGCGCCTTACTACAGCTACGAACTGGAGCGTTTGGCTGATTTTGACCTGGTGTTTACCTATCGTCGTATCTGGAGTCCAGAGTCCGGTCCCATTGAAGGTGCTTTTAAGTGGACCGCTCCCACTCCCGGCGATATTTCCATGCAAAACTGGACGTGGGGTAACGATTATCGTCCGGGGACGGCACGGGATAACTTAATTTATAGCCGCGAACAACTGCAACAAAGCGGTCAACTTTCCCCCGGCGGTTGGATGGGAGGATTGCGCGCGGAAACGTTGCGTCGGGGCGAGGAACATTCCCTTGGGTATTATTACTGGCTGGTTGCGGGGACGACTGACTCTCAACTGGGCGAAGGGGTGAAAGAAGTGCATCCCAATCATCGCTTTCTGTCGGGGTTTGACTCGCCAATGGGAACGGCCCACGGGTTGTCCAAGTATCCGTATATGCGAGAGGGGCGGCGGATTATCGGACGACCTTCTTTTGGTTACGAGGATGGGTTTGCGGTGACGGAAATCGATATTTCTCGCCGCGACTACGCCGACGAGTTTTATGTGGATACGCTGCCGCCGAAGATGTATCGCAATTTGCGAGTGGCTTTGGCAGGATTGGAAGCGGCGAGTGCCATTGTGGAGAACAAGGATCCTCAAGAGATTATGAGGCGATCGCGCTCTACGATTTACCCCGATTCCGTAGGAATTGCTCAGTATCCCATTGATTTTCATCCTTGCATGACCCTTTCCCCCGCAGAAGCGCCGGGAAACACGGAGCGAGAGGGGGTGCGTATCGGTCAAGGAGCTTCATTCCCCGCGCAAATTCCCCTACGCGCCCTGATTCCCCAGAAAATCGACAACTTGCTCGTCGTCGGGAAGAGTATTGCGACGAGTCATACTGCTGCCGCTGCCTATCGCGTTCATTCCTTTGAGTGGTCCTCTGGTGCCGCCGCAGGAACAACGATTGACTTTGTTCTCGATCGCGGAATGCTTCCGTATCAACTCGTAGATACCATGCCTCGGGTTAAGCCAGAACTGCAAGAATTACAGAATCGGTTGAGATGGGATGGGAATGCGATCGCGTTTCCCAATACGTCGATTTTCAATCTCGATTGGAGTCAGTGGTAGGATGATATGAGTGAAACTCTCTACATCGAAACCAGCATTTTAGGCTATTTGACAGCCAGATCGACTAAAAATCTGATTCTGGCTGCAAGTATTGAGCTAACGCGAGATTGGTGGAATAATTATCGCAGCTCTTTTGACCTTTTTGCATCACAACTGGTTCGCGATGAAGCATCTTTAGGGGATTCAGAGATCGCCGTGCAGCGGCTTGACATTTTGCAAAATGTACCATTTCTGGAGCCAACTGACGCTGCTCGAGAATTAGTAATTCAATTTTTAGCAAGAAGTAACCTTCCAGAGAAAGCTACTAATGATGCCGCCCATATTGCGATAGCTACCGTTCATGGGATGGACTATCTGCTAACGTGGAACTGTAAGCATATCGCCAATGCTCTGATTCAGAAAAAGCTCGCGCAGATTTGTGCTGACTTCGAGTACGAACTACCAACAATTTGTACGCCTTACGAACTAATGGGAGAATAAAGAATGGTGACGAATGAAATTTTAGAAGAAATTTATCAGTTCCGGGAAGCCTACGCTAAGTCCTTCAATTATGATGTTGCAGCGATGTTTGCTGATTTGCGGAGGAGACAAGTTGAAAGTGGAAAGCCATCAGTTACTATACCCCCGAAGCGGAAAATAAAAAAATAATGAGATAAAGATTCATGAGTCGATACAGCATGACGATTCAATGGTCTGGTGAAGATAAGCTTTTCTTGGTGACAATTCTAGAGTTTAGCGATCGCTTCAATTTTACGAGTGCGATCGCGTTCCTCAATTCTTCTATTTTAAAGAGTCGCCACCATTCAACTCGAAGATAGAACAGTGTGCGAAGCCGAAATTTATTCTAAAATATCTTTTGGAGTAAAAAACATGGAATTTATCGTTTGCATCAATAATACGGATTATTTAGCTTCCCTAGAAGTCCGCAAAATTTACCAGGTGTTACCTGACCCCCAAGCCAACAGTCATCAAATGATTCGTGTCGTTGATGAATCTGGGGAAGATTACTTGTATCCAAGTCGCTTCTTTGTCCCTATTGAGTTATCGGAATCTCTTCAAACAGTTCTGGCGACTTGCCTTTGAAATCAAACCGGAGAGCGCTAAAGCGCTGACTACAAACTCGATTTAACTACAATTTAAAGCTTATAAGTAAAAGGTTGATTTTGACAGCATGAGCTAAACTAAAGAAAAGCGTTTTATAAAACTTCAATGGATAGCGTCAGTCTCAAACAATTCCGCAACAATATCCAAGACTGTATCGATCGCGTCATCAATCAACGTAACCCTCTCAAAGTCACAGGACAAAGCGGCTCTGACTTCATTGTCATCAGCGCCGAAGACTGGGAGCAAACCCAAGAAACCCTCTATATCCTGCAAAACACCGACCTGATGCGACAGATTGCCCGCTCTCTCGCCACTCACTCTACCGGACAGGGCTACAAACCCTCAATCCAGGAGATAGATGAGATCCTTGGTATTTGAAGGGGACACTTGGCTGGTATTTCATTCACAATGAATAATGAATAATGAATAATGAATAATGAATAATGAACAATCAATATAACCTCTGCCTGATACGCGATCGCGCTACAGCATCGGCAAAACCCAATTTCCCCCCAGAGAGCGCTAAAGCGCTGACTACAAACTTGCTACGAGTGCAAGGGACAGTGAAAGAGGGAACATAAACGAGATGAACGATCGCGGAGTCGCCGCTCGCGCCGCGATCGCTCCAACCGACTGACAATGCGCGCGATTGGTTCGGGTCCCGCAATGGGTTTACTCACAAAATCGTCCCCCCCAGCCGCAAACATCCCTTCAATCGCCGCACCAGAGCGATCGCGCGCCAAAAAGATCGCGGGCAAATCGTCCCAGCGCGCATCGTTGCGCAACACTTGGCACAACTCGATCCCGCTAGAATCCGACATTTCAGCCGCCAGCAACAACAAATCGGGAACCGTCGCTTCCAACATCTCCCAAAACCGACTGGGATCGGCGAGTAAAATGGTCTTCACCCCCCACGGTTCCAACAAATGGCGCAACGAAGCAAGGGTTTCGGGATCGTCATCAACAATAGCCACCTTCGCCGCCAGGGGATCGCAGAAATGCAACGCGCGATCGACTGCTTTCAAAATCCTCGTTACCGACATCGGCTTCGTCAAAAACGCACTCCCACCCGATCGCGCCGCGTCCAAGCGATCGCTCAAACTCTCCTGCGCTGTCAACACCAACACCGGAATCGACGGGTGTTGACCATGCACCTCCTCCACAAACGCCCAACTTTCAGAGCGCGTTTTCGAGACAGCAGGATCGAGCAAAATCGCGTCGGGGAGACAGTCTTGCATCGCAATGCGGGCAGCTTGCAACGTCGCAACCCCTACGCCGCGCATCCCCCACACCTCAGCCTCGCGCACCAGTTGTTCGACCGGGGCGCGATCGCGATCGACCACCAGCAACGTTGGTCGATTTCCCGCCGCTGCCTCCACCACCGCAGCCAGGTTTTCCGGCGCGCGGGCTAACTCCTCGCGCAAGGCTGCCACCCATTCCCGAAGTTTTGCAATTTCGGTATTCCCCGTTCCCCTCCCTTGCAACCCCCGTTCGATTTGACGCGCCAACTGAGACCCTTGCATCAACCCAAACGTCCCCAGGGAACCGGCTAGGGTATGGGCTTCCCATTCGGCTTGATGTCGCAAGTCTTGGGTGAGGGTTTCTTGCAGCGAAGCGGCTGCGGCCCGGTCGAGAACGTCCACAGAAGCGTGAATTTTACCCTTGAAACGGTGCCAAACGCTAGTCGCTGAAGCGAGTTGAGGGCGGTCAACCTTGGGAGTGGGTTGGGGCAGTTGGGTTATCTCATTGGTTTCCTGTCGCAGGCGATACCCAATTCCGTACACCGTTTCGATGATATCCGTCGGCGCGCCTGCGGTTTTGAGTTTGTGGCGCAACTCCTTAATGTGCGTCCTCACGGCATATTCGCCCGGAATCTCTTCAAAGGCCCACAAATGTTCGAGGATCGCCCCGCAACTGAAGACGCGGCGGCGGTTGCGCAAGAAGAGTTCGAGTAGGGCAAATTCCTTGGGGGTGAGAGAGAGGGGTTGGCTATCGTAGGTAACATCGCAGGTACTCGGATCGAGGCTAAGGGAACCCCAGGTTAAAATCGGTTGCGTTGATGCGCCACCGCGACGCAACAGCGCCCGCACGCGCGCGAGAAATTCCTGGGGATCGAAGGGTTTGACCAGGTAATCATCAGCCCCCGCATCCAAGCCCGCGACGCGATCGCGACTGCTATTGGGTTCCCCCAGGAGTAAAATGGGCATGGTATAGCCGCGATCGCGAATTTTTTGGCACAGACCAATTCCATCGAGGTGCGGCAGCAGCGCATCCATCGCAATCAGATCGTAGGGAAAGATTTCAACCAACTCCCAAGCCAGTTGACCGTCAGAAGCCATCTCCACCGCGTAATGCTGGCTCGAAAGCACGGTGGCTAAGGTTCTAGCTGTAAACTCGTCGTTGGCGATCGCAAGAATTTTCATGGTTATTGGTCATTGGTCATTGGTCATTCATCAACGGATAGGGGGCGGCACGGTTGGATAAAAGGCGCGCTTTCTGGATAAAGGGCAGCACGGTTAGTTTATTTGTCATTGGTCTGTTGGGGCTCCAAAATCTCAACTTATCCGTTGTCCTCTCTTTAAGCAGAATTTCCCACCTCCAAGTCCCAACCTATCCGTTGCCGCATTTCCTCACAAGTTCCTCAAACTATTTTTGTATAACTGTACTCAGTAAACCATCAGCCCAAAGCGGTAAGCATCCAGTTACTCTTTATCAATGTCCTTAAGCTATGACTTCGAAAACCGACCGTCCTGCCGCAGTTCAAAACGATAAGCGTTTCAAACGGCTCGATATTGCCATGAAGCGCCAGCAGTATCGTCAAGATGCTTTGATCGAGATTTTACACCAAGCCCAAGAAATGTTTGGCTATCTCGAAGAGGAGGTGCTGGTTCGTATCGCCCGTTCCCTGAAATTGCCCCTCAGCCAAGTTTACGGCGTAGCAACGTTTTATCACCTCTTTTCCCTCAAACCCAGCGGCGTTCATAGTTGTGTGGTTTGTATGGGAACCGCTTGTTACGTCAAGGGTAGCGGCGATATTCTTGCTGCCGTCGAAAAAGAGTACAGTCTTCAATCTGGAGAAACCACTGATGACGGTCAAATGACGGTATTAACCGCCCGCTGTATTGGCGCTTGCGGGTTGGCACCTGCCGTTGTCTTCGATGGAACCGTGGCGGCGAAGCAAACGTCCGAATCGGTTTTAGAAAAGGTTCAAACTTGGTGATTTGTCCTTTGTCATTCGTCCTTTGTCGTCAGTTTTTAGGTAAGGAGGGAGTTAAACCGATGGATATTGCCGAATTACGCGAAATTGCCCAAAAGGAACGCGATCGCCAAAAACCGATCCGCTTGCACTGTTGTACGGCAGCGGGATGTCTCTCGTCGGGTTCGGCTGAGGTGAAGCAGGGTTTAGATACAGCCGTTAGCGATGCTAATTTAACCGAAGAGGTGGAAGTCTGTAGCGTCGGCTGCATGAAGTTTTGCGGGCGCGGACCGTTGGTAGAAGTGGTTCGTACTGGGGAAACCAACGCTCAAACTCCAAATCTCCTCTACGAAGCCGTAAAACCCGAAGAAACTCCCTCCATTATCGCCGCACTCAAGGGCGGGGAAACCACCGCGCGTCGGGGAAATTTCAACGAACCCTTTTTCGCCCGCCAACAACCTATTGTGTTGGAAAATAGCGGTAAAATTAATCCCGAACGAATTGAAGAATATATCGCTGTCGGCGGCTATCAAAACCTTCACCGCGTTCTATTAGAAATGACTCCCGAAGAAACGGTGCGGGAAATCGAAAAAAGCGGGTTGCGCGGCAGAGGGGGTGGCGGCTATCCGACGGGGTTGAAATGGGCGACGGTGGCGAAAATGCCAGGGCCTCAAAAATACGTCATTTGTAACGCCGACGAGGGCGATCCCGGCGCATTCATGGATCGCAGCATTCTCGAAAGCGATCCCCACCGCGTGTTGGAAGGAATGGCGATCGCGGCCTATGCCGTGGGAGCCGATCGCGGTTATATTTATATTCGCGCCGAATATCCCCTCGCCATCGCCCACCTCCAAAAAGCCATCAAACAAGCCAAACGCTACGGCTTGATGGGTTCGCAAATTTTTGACTCTCCTTTTGATTTTAAAGTCGATCTTCGCGTCGGGGCGGGGGCCTTTGTTTGCGGCGAAGAAACCGCCCTCATCGCCTCGGTTGAAGGCGGTCGAGGAACCCCCCGTCCCCGGCCTCCCTACCCGGCTGCATCGGGCTTGTGGGGCTGTCCCACGCTCATTAATAATGTGGAAACCTATGCCAATGTTGCCCCCATTATTCGCGAAGGCAGCAATTGGTATGCCAGCATTGGCACGGAAAAAAGTAAGGGAACTAAAGTGTTTGCCCTCACCGGGAAAATCAGCAATACCGGTTTAATTGAAGTGCCGATGGGCATTACTCTGCGGGAAATTGTCGAAGAAATGGGCGGTGGCGTTCCCGAAGGTAAAGTGAAGGCGGTGCAAACCGGCGGTCCTTCGGGCGGTTGTATTCCCGCCGACAAGTTAGATACTCCCGTCGAATACGAGTCCTTAACTGCCTTGGGATCGATGATGGGTTCCGGTGGAATGGTGGTAATGGATGAAGAAACCAGTATGGTCGAACTGGCTGAATTTTATATGGACTTTTGTCGCAGCGAAAGTTGTGGAAAGTGCATCCCCTGTCGCGCGGGGACGGTGCAAATGGATGTGGCGCTGAAGAAGATTTTAGAAGGGAAAGCGACTCAAGGCGATATCGAACAATTAGAGGCATTGTGCAATATGGTGAAAGCGATGAGTTTATGCGGTTTGGGTCAATCCGCGCCCAATCCTGTATTGAGTACCTTGCACTATTTCAAAGAGGAGTATACAGCGCTTCTTCAATAGAAGAATTCAGAATGGGAGAATTCAGAATGGGAGAATCCAGAAAGGAAATAGTCAACCAACGACCAACAACACTTTGGGTTTTAGGTTTTAGAACCAATGTAAGCATTCAGCGTCAGCTTTCAGATGAGTGAATAAAAGAAGTAAGCATCTCTGTAATCTCTCTAAAGTTTCTCAATCTTCAATTCTCCCGTTCCAGATTTGTTTTAAACTGATGGCTGACGGCTGATGGCTGAATGCTTACGAACCAATGACAAATAACAAAGGACAAAAATCATGTCAGTTAAAACCCTGAAAATCAACGATATTGATATAGCCGTAGAAGAAGGCGCGACGATCCTAGAAGCGGCAAAAGAAGCAGGCGTTCGCATTCCTACGCTATGCCATTTAGAAGGCGTTTCTGATATTGGTGCCTGTCGGTTGTGCGTAGTAGAAATTGCGGGAACCAATAAACTTTTACCCGCTTGCGTAACCGAAGTGGCTGAGGGAATGGAAGTTCGCACTGAGACTGAAACGCTGCAAGAATATCGTCGCATGGCTGTTGAAATGTTCTTTGCTGAAGGAAATCATGTTTGTGCGGTTTGCGTAGCCAATGGAAGGTGCGAATTGCAAAATGTTGCTATTGAAGTGGGAATGGATCATTCGCGCTTTCCCTACCGCTTTCCTCAACGAGAACTCGATGCGTCTCATGCTCAATTTGGACTCGATCGCAACCGCTGCATTTTGTGTACCCGTTGCGTCCGCGTTTGCGACGAACTCGAAGGCGCGCACGTTTGGGATGTCGCCTCTCGCGGGGAAACGGCGAAGATTATTTCGGGGTTAAATCAACCGTGGGGAGAAGTGGACGCTTGTACGAGTTGCGGGAAGTGCGTCGATGCTTGTCCGACGGGTTCTTTGTTTCGGAAGGGTTCGACAGTGGCAGAATTGGAACGCGATCGCGCTAAACTTGAATTTTTGGTTACGGCTCGAGAAAAACATCAGTGGACGCGGTAATTTAAGTAGAGACGTTTTATAAAACGTCCGTACATGAGTTTTGAGTTTTGAGTTTCAGAAGGTTAGCCGACAGCAACAAATAACGAAGGACAAAGGACAAAAGACAAAGGACAAAGAACGAATGATAAGGAGAAGAGACAATGGAAAAATTAAGATTTGCAACCATTTGGTTGGCGGGTTGTTCGGGATGTCATATGTCGTTCCTCGACTTAGATGAATGGCTATTAGAACTCGCCCAATCTGTCGAAATTGTTTATAGTCCCGTCGGTTCCGATCTCAAAGAATATCCAGAAAATGTCGATGTTTGTTTGGTTGAAGGTGCAGTTGCCAATGAAGAAAATTTAGAACTGTTACTTAAGGTTAGAGAAAGAACGAAACTTTTAATTTCTTTTGGCGATTGTGCGGTTACGGCAAATGTTCCAGCAATGCGCAATATGTTGGGAGAAGCGGAACCTGTCTTGAAACGCTGCTATTTAGAATTAGGAGATACTACGCCACAATTGCCCAACGAACCGGGAATTGTTCCAGAATTACTCGATCGCGTCCGTCCTATCCATGAAGAAGTAAAAGTCGATTTGTTTCTGCCGGGATGTCCGCCGCCAGCAGAACGCATCAAAAACGCGATCGCGCCTCTTCTTGAAGGAAAGAAACCCGTTATTGAAGGGCGGGATATGATTAAGTTTGGTTAGTTTTTGGTCATTGGCTATTAATCTCTTAAGACCTCTTTTGCCTATCTTAGTAGGGTTCCCTTGTGCTTGTCGGTTATCAGGTGTGTCTGCGCCGATGCGGGGTCGCACCGCTTCTGCCCTCTGCCTTGAATTCCTTTTTCCTATTTTCAATTCCTAAAAGAAAATGCCAAAAACAATTATCATTGACCCCGTAACTCGTATTGAAGGTCACGCCAAAATTTCAATCTATTTAAATGAGGCGGGACAAGTTGAAGATGCTCGTTTCCACGTGGTTGAATTTCGCGGTTTTGAAAAGTTTTGCGAAGGGAGACCAATGTGGGAAATGGCTGGAATTACGGCAAGAATTTGCGGTATTTGTCCCGTCAGTCACCTCCTCGCTTCAGCGAAAACGGGCGATAAAATTCTGGCGGTTAAAGTGCCGAAAGCGGGCGAAAAGTTGCGCCGAATGATGAATTTGGCTCAAATTACTCAATCCCACGCCCTCAGTTTCTTCCACCTCAGCAGTCCCGATTTCCTGTTAGGCTGGGATAGCGATCCGGCAACGCGCAATGTGTTTGGATTAATTGCTGCCGATCCCGAGTTGGCGAGGGCAGGAATTCGCTTGCGACAGTTCGGCCAACAAATTATCGAACTGTTGGGCGCGCGCAAAATTCATGCGGCTTGGGCGGTTCCCGGCGGGGTACGATCGCCACTCTCCGAAGATGGACGGGCGTGGATTCGCGATCGCCTCCCGGAATCGCGTGCAACCACGGAAACTGCGCTCCATATTTTCAAGGAGTTACTAGACAAATTCACGACAGAAGTTAGAGAATTCGGTAATTTCCCTTCCCTTTTCATGGGATTAGTCGCCCCCGACGGAACGTGGGAACATTACGACGGACATCTCCGCTTTGTCGATCGCGACGGACAGATTGTCGCCGACGGGTTAAGCGAAGATAATTATAGCGACTTCTTGGGCGAAGCGGTAGAAAATTGGTCGTACTTGAAATTCCCCTATTATAAACCTTTAGGCTATCCCGACGGCATTTATCGCGTCGGACCGCTAGCGAGGTTGAATATTTGCGATCGCATGGGAACCCCCGCCGCCGACAGCGAATTGCAAGAATTCCGCGATCGCGCCGGAGGACGCGCCGCCAACTCCTCATTCTTCTACCACTACGCCCGACTGGTAGAAATTTTAGCCGCCATCGAACGCATCGAACAGTTGGCGAACGATCCCGATATCGCCTCCTCTCGCTGTCGCGCCAAAGCGGGAATTAACGAACTCGAAGGCATCGGAGTCAGCGAAGCGCCGCGCGGTACCCTCTTTCACCACTATCAAGTGGACGAAAACGGCATCATCCAAAAAGTCAATATGATTATCGCCACAGGTCAAAATAACCTAGCGATGAACAAAACCGTCGCCCAAATTGCCAAACATTACGTCCAAGGATCCGAAATTGCCGAAGGAATGTTAAACCGCGTCGAAGCCGGAATTCGCGCCTTCGATCCCTGTTTGAGTTGTTCGACTCACGCCTTGGGACAAATGCCGTTGCACGTTGAATTAGTAGCGGCTGACGGTACAATTCTCGATGAAGCCTGTCGGGGTTAAACTGCGAACTGACCGAGAAATTACAGGGCGTAAGCCCCTAGCTTCAGACATGAGGCAAGTCCGCGCGCGGAATTTCTTCCCCGTCGGAATTTTTTTGAGTCGTGAATGTACTGTTTAATAACCTTTGAAGAAGCCATCCGTACATCTTAATTGCTGATTTATTGCAATTTCATAAATAGTCTCCGACTTCACAAAATTTTGCTCTAATTCTGCGAGTGCGTAGCGATTTCTACCTGAAGATGGGCAACCTATAAGTAAGCCCACGGAATCGGAGTTCTGTAGGTAGGTACCCATCGCTGTCCTCTTTCAAGATCGGGGTAATCACGCAAATGAAATTGATGATGGTCGCTCAATTAATGGAATTTTTGCAAGAGCAATATGCAATTTCTCAAGAAACGATTGCTTCAACCGCAAAAGACGCAGAAGACGCGCTCGATCTGTTGTTCTTGCTACATCAACGGAAAAAAATTTCCTTTGAACAACTCAATCGCGCCTGCGAATGGCTGTGCGCTCGAGTTTAATATCTTATAAACGAGGCTTAAGATTCCATAAAACTAAGGCGAGCAAAAGACGATCGCAAGATAAGCTTTTGAGGATGCAACCTATTGCTAAAAAGTTGCGACGCTATTTCAAAGACGACCTCTTTCAAACCTTCACTCTTAGGAATCTAACGGCTCATGGGAACTGTCAAAATCGGAATTAACGGATTTGGTCGGATTGGGCGGCTGGTAATGCGCGGCGCGATCGCGAACCCCGACCTCGAAGTCGTCGGCATCAACGACCTCGTTCCGCCCAAAAATCTAGCCTATTTGCTCAAATACGACTCAACCCACGGTCGCTTCCCGGGAACAGTCGAAGCGAAATCCGATGGGATCGTCGTCAACGACAAATTTATCCCCTGTACCGCTATTAAAAGTCCCGAAGAACTGCCTTGGAGCAAAGTTGGGGCGGAATACATTCTCGAATCGACAGGGCTGTTTACGACCTACGACGGCGCGTCTAAGCACTTGCAAGCGGGGGCAAAACGGGTGGTGATTTCCGCCCCCACGAAGGATCCAGATCGGGTGAAAACATTGCTGATGGGCGTAAACCACGACAGCTACGACCCGGCAGAAGACGCGATCGTCTCTAATGCCAGTTGTACCACCAACTGCCTCGCTCCCATCGCTAAAGTCATTAACGATAACTTTGGTTTGGCCGAAGGGTTAATGACTACCGTTCACGCGACGACGGCAACGCAAGCGACGGTGGACGGACCGAGTAAAAAAGATTTGCGCGGCGGACGGGGCGCATCTCAAAATATTATCCCGTCTTCAACGGGGGCGGCTAAAGCGGTAGCATTGGTGTTGCCGGAGTTAAAAGGCAAACTGACGGGGATGGCCTTTCGCGTTCCCACTCCCGATGTTTCTGCGGTGGATCTGACGTTTAAAACGGATAAGGCAACGAGTTACTCGGAAATTTGCTCGGCGATGAAACAGGCCTCGATGGGAGAACTCAAAGGAATTTTGGGATACACTGATGAGTCTGTGGTTTCGTCGGATTTCATAGGCGACCCCCATTCGAGTATTTTTGATGCGGGCGCGGGAATGGAGTTGAACTCGAATTTCTTTAAGGTGGTGTCTTGGTATGATAACGAGTGGGGATATTCTATGCGCGCTATTGACTTGATCCTGGCGATGGCAGCGAAGGGATAGGTTAACGCAAGACACGGGTGACGCGGGGATAGGACGAATTGAGAGGACGAGCAAATCGCGATCGCCTTATTATCCCCACTAACAACGCGCAAGGACGAGTTATTGGGTTTGGCAGTCGTTCTCTTAGCCAGGAGATGCCGAAGTATCTCAACTCCCCGGAAACGCTGTTATTTAATAAAGGGAAAACGCTGTTTGCTCTCGATAGGGCCAAGCGCGCGATCGTAGTAAGTAGGTAGGCAAAAATAAACACATAACCTCAAAATCCGTATTCCTTGCCAGATAACGGTTTTAGCTGGAGACATTGTTCTTTTAATTACGCCCACCTACTTAGAAGGTTATTTTGATGCGATCGCGCTGCACAGTCACGGCATCGCCAACGCTGTTGCCTCCCTGGGTACCGCCTTGCGGCACGAGCAATTTCATAAACTCCTGCGTTCCCCCGAGTCCAAACAAGTCATTTTAAACTTTGATGCCGATGCCGCACAAAAAATGTTCCCTTCAGTCCGCACCTCATCCCACTGCCCCGAAAACGCAACTACAACAAGTCCAATTCCCTCTGGGATATTTATCAATAATTTCGCTCCGTTACCGATAAACTGCCTCGTCGATCGCTGCCCGAAAAAACTCCCCCTCTGTCTCAAAGCGATCGCTACCAAAATACCATCCGACGCGCACGTCAGTTGGAATTGTATAGCCAGAGAACGTCCCTTCACTCTCCACAACGCAGCCAAAATCGATGTAGCGAAATTCTGTCTCATCGGGATTGTCCCATCGTTTCAGCTTAATGCTTTGAAGTTGCCCTTCGCGCGAGAGCGTTAAAACCAATTCTGTCTCCTCATCCAACAGCGTAACCGTCGCACGGGGATGCAACGGATCGGTTTCCGTCCACGATACCTCGCGCCGACAGAAAGTCGAAGGCAACCAAACTGCCTCTCCTTGCATTCGTCCTACCGTCGATCGCGTGACATCCGATCCCGCTGCTGTTACAATCGGGAACAGTCCTAAAAGCTTCCATCGCATCGCCCCTTCGCCATCGACCAGGCGATCCGAACCCCAAATAGGCAACCCGTTGACGCGGGTGGCAGCCCTCCAGATGATACCGCGATCCCAATAGATGACCTGTTCGGCTTTAAAAGGTCGCCAACCCTTAATGTCGATCTCGCCGTGCATTCGCAAGCGAACGGCGGAGGCAAGCTTGGTTCCGGGCGCGATCGCGCGTTCGAGATAGCGCCGCGCCCCCGAGGGAAGATTCGCGAAGTCCTCGGGCCGAAAGACGCGATCGCCTGATGGTGCGGAGTTCCATAGTTCATCGAGAGAGACTTGTTTGTTCATTTTTAACTAAAGATGCGAGAGAATTCTCCTACCTCATAGCCAGTCTATTCGATTTGTGAAACCCCCTTTGGAAAGAATATGTAATTAATTTTGACACTTGTACTTATTGAATGAAATATATCCATAAGTCTAGCATTTGTGCTAACCCTTAACCATACCAAAATTTTCTATCCAGTCAACCTCCTCCAGAACAAAATGGCGAACTAATTCTTTCTAGCGATAGATTTTAATCCGAACACTGTAAGGGTAAGGTTGAGCTGAGTGAGATATTTTTTGAGCAACTCCGTATTAAGAGAAATTCATTGATGCTGAAATTCAAATCCGTTAAGTTCAAACAAATCTTTCTGTCGTGCTGGGTTGCGGGAATTGTGGTTTTAGGAGTTGCGATCGCGCTGCCCGAAACCTCCCTTGCCGCTTCCCTACCTCCGCTGATGGCTAACATTGCCGATCGCGCGCCCGAACCAAATTTGGAACGGGGATCCCGGGAAGCCGAAAAAGCGTCCGAGAAGGTTTACGAAGGCTTAGATCGAACCCAAAAAGTCATCGGTAAAACCCAAAAACGCAATGAAGCCATCGAATATGCCCGACAACACGCTAGCGATCGCCTCGACTCCTTAGCCGATAAAGCCCGCACCGCCAAGGGAGCGTCAGATTCGTTGTCTCCAGTTGATAAGGTCAATCTCGACCTCATGCAAGAGTAGAACTGACAGAAAATTCTATCCCATCCCAGAGCGATTCCTGGGTTGAATTTCGACAAGGATGACTGTACCATTGGCGATTGCCAGACGGCAAAACTGTCGCGATCGCTCATTCTATTTCCTCCTAAATTTCGCTCGGCAATTGAACGCAAAAAGCCGAACCTTGACCCAACTGGCTGGCAATTGTAATGCGACCTTTCATCAAACGCACCAGAGATTCCGCAATCGCTAACCCCAACCCCGTCCCGGAATACTTGCGCGTTGTGGTTTGATCGACTTGATGAAATTCGTCAAAGATACTCGCTTGCTGTTGGGGAGAAATCCCAATTCCCGTATCTTCCACGATAATGGCAATGTGTCCGGGTTCGGGTTGAGAAAGTTTGACGGTAACGCCACCGCTTTCGGTAAATTTAATGGCATTGGAGAGTAAATTGACAAGAATTTGGCGCAGGCGATCGCGATCGTTGGTCATCAGGGGATTTTCGAGGTCGGATTCAAAGGCAAGGGTTAAATGTTTTTCATCGGCGAGCGATCGCAACTCTTCAATCGTTCGATTGACCAGTTGGGCGAGATTAAATTCCTTACACTGCAATTTTAGCCGTCCGGCTTCCATCTTTGACAAATCGAGAATATCGTTAATCAGCTTTAATAAAGATTTTCCGTTGTTGAGAATGCGCCCAATCATTTCCTTTTGTTGGGGAACCAAAGACCCAGAACGCTGGCGCAATAAGACTTGAGAAAAGCCAATAATAGCATTCATAGGCGTGCGCAATTCGTGGGACATCATGGCGATAAACTGAGACTTCGTGCGTGCGGCTTCAGTCAGTTGTACGTTTTGGCGTTCGATGTGTTGGCGTTGCTTGTCGAGTTCGGCGTTTTGTTGGGCAAGAATTTTGTTTTGTTGTTCGAGGCGTTCTTCCCGTTCTTCCAAGATTTCGATCGATCGCGCGTTGTCAATGGCGATCGCCGCTTGTTCCCCCACCGCTGTTAACAAGTGACAGTCTTCCTCGCTAAAGGCCTGGGAATTCTCCCAATTAGCGATGGCCAATACGCCTAAATGTCCCGAACGAACCGATTCGAGGGCCACCGCATAAATCGCCGCAGGCTGACAACTTTCAGTTGAAGTGCGATCGCCAATTAAATAGGACTTCCCCGTTAAAAACACCGGTTGCAACCAACCATCTGCCGAAAACCCTTTGTTTAACGATAATTTCTCAATTCCCTCTCCCGTTGTCACGGTGAGTATCATTTCGCGGCATTGAGGATTAAAAAGCGTAATAAAACACAATTGCGCCTGGGCGATCGCATCCTTCACCGACTGTACCATCACCCGCAGCAAACCCGTAATATCAGTAAGGCGCTGGTTGAGAAGATTGGTCAGGTGTTGCAGCGCAATTAAATGTTGCTTTTGTTGTTGTAAAATGGTGTTGGCGAGACGCAAATTCTCGCTCGCCTGCTGTGCCTCTCGATACAATCGTCCATTTTCCATTGCTAAAGCGGCACGGTGGGCCAAATCTTCGGCTAATTCCAAATCTTCGGCAGCGTACAAGCGGCCGGATTCGCTCCACACCAATAAAATCGACCCCAAAACGCGATCGCTCGCGTTCAAGGGAACGCAGACATAGGAGCGCAACCCCAATGTTTCGAGCAATTCGCGCTGAACCTTTTCCCTCGCCCAAAATTTCAGGCGATGGCGCGGCACCTCGAAACAAGCGTCGGACTGACCGCTTTGCATGACTTGAGAACTTCCCCAATGATACCCTCGAAGTTGCCAAATTAAAGGTTCTTTTTGAGGATCGTTGTGGGCCACAGCCACGCGCCGAGAAAATTGGTCTAACTCAAATAAATCGATGGCGCACCAGTCGGCTAATCGGGGAACGGTTAAACGCGCTAAATTTTCCAAAGCCGTTTGGGAGTCGAGGGTAGAAGAGAGGAGGTTGCTCGCCTCGGCTAAAAAATGCGATCGCTCTTCGGCGCGCTTCCGTTCGGTCATATCGCGAACAACTCCCGAAAGGCGCTTAGTTTTTCCTCCGACATCGCACCGCGCCTTGCCCCGAGCGATACAGTAGCGGTATTCTCCGCAGGGACGGCGGACGCGGAATTCTAGCTCGAACCCCGTCTCCCTCTTCCCCTCACTTTCTTCCCCATCGCCACCTTGAATATGCTCGGAAACCGCGTTGATGACGCGCTGGCGATCTTCGGGGTGCAACAAGTCGCCCATTAAATCGCTGTCAATGTCAATTTCTCCGGCTGGAAATCCGAGAATATCGAGTAAGCGATTGTTACTATAGATGCGATGGCTTTTGACATCCCAATCCCAAATTCCATCATTGGAGCCTTCTACGACTAAACGATAGCGTTCCTCGCTTTCTCGCAGGCGTTGGTTGGCTTGAAGTGCTTGTTGTTCGGCGCGGTAGACGCGGACGGCGCTGTAGAGACTGCGGGATAAGGCTTCGGGGGACAGTTCGCGTTTGGCGAGATAGTCCGACGCACCCGCTTTCATCAGTTCGACAGCCACTTGTTCGCCCCCTTGTCCGGTGAGTGCGACAATGGGAACATTGGTTAGGTTGGCGCGAATTTGTCGGATGAGTTGCAGTCCGTCGCCGTCGGGGAGGCGGTAGTCGATGAAGATGCAATCAAAGTGATGGGTTTGGAGGGCCGCGATCGCGTTTTTACAATTTTCGGCGCTGCGGATATTTGCCGGGACTCCTGCTTTTTTCAACGCGCGTCGCACTGCCATGCAATCGACTTCATCGTCGTCAACAACTAAAATTTCAATGGTTTCGTCATTCATTGGGGTGGATTGGGGGGAAGCGGGGGGAGCAGGGGGAGCGAGGGAAGCAGGAGGAGCGGGGGGAGCTGGAGGATACCGATATTTTACCCGATATATTGGCGATCGCGAGCTTTCCTCGGTTTGGCAACTGATACCCATTCCCATTCATTTGTAACGACTTTGACAACTCTGGCTTTGGCAAGCTTTATGGAGTAGGACTTTAGCTTTTATTTTTGTTACGAGGATGAGAAGCGTATATAGCGTTTCTAAATGAGACGTAAACGGGGATGAGAACTCGTCTACTTTTAATAATTCCTCGCTCCTCTCTCAAATTCAGAATTCTGAATTCTGAATTCTGAATTCTGAATTCTGTACGAAATGAGAGTTTCACAACCCAAATAGAAACGCTATATCGCCATTTATAATGGAGTGAGAACAACCTGAGAAAAGTTGATGAAATTGCAAGAATTACGAGATCGAGCATTACAGTTATCCCTCAGCGAGCGTTGGCGCTTAGTGCAGTCGCTCTTGAGTTCGATTCAGCAAGAAACGCTATGGTCGAATGACCCAGATTTAAACGCAAACTCGCTTCTAGAACTCGATCCTTGGACTCAAAGTTTAATGAGCGCGATTCAGTTGAGTGGAGAAGACACGACAGAGTTATATGTGGATTATCTAGAGGATAAATACAGTTGAGGCAGATATCATCAATTATTCATTATTCATTATTCATTATTCATTATTCATTATTCATTCGCCTTTAATTACAAAATTTCACTTGCCAACCAATATTGATTTAAAGTTGCAATAGTCTTAACAAATTTGTCAAAGGTCACGGGTTTTATCAAATAGCCAGCAACATTAAAATTATAGGCACTCACTTTATCTTTATCTTCATTAGAAGTCGTTAAAATGACCACAGGTATCGCTTTGAGGGCATTATCTGCTCTCATTTCCTGCAAAAACTCAATTCCTCCCATTTTAGGCATATTGAGGTCGAGTAAAATAAGACGATTGCAATTGGGAAAAAGATGAGTTGATTTAGGCTGGTTTCCCCTTAATATATCGAGAGCCTCCAATCCATTCGAGGCAACCCAAAGTTGATGCTCTAGTTCATTTTTTCTAAAGGCCCTTTTTACCGTCATCACATCGACTTCATCGTCATCAACCAGCAAGATACTGAGTTTCTTTGTCGCCATTGTCCCAGGATAACCTCTCAATTACTTTTATCAGAACATTCATTCTTTTTCCCGAATGACTATCGTATCAAATAATTAATCAATTAAGTAGGTGGGCGTAATTAAAAGAACAATATCTCCAGCTAAAACCCTTACCTGGCAAGGAATACGGTTTTCGAGGTTATGCGTTTATTTTTGCCCACCTACTTATCCGATAATTTTAACCAGGTAAAGCGAAAAACAGAACCTTGCCCCTCTTGGGATTCTAAATATATTTCACCTCCCCTATCTTCGACAATTTTCTTGACAATTGCTAAACCTACGCCTGTATTTTCGACTTTATCTCGAGGTTGTAGGGTTTGAAACATCACGAAAATTTTCTCGTGATATTGAGGGTCGATGCCAAAGCCATCATCGGCAACCGTAAATTCATAGAATATTTCTTGCTCTTCAACTGTGATTCTCACCTCTCCTGCGGGAATTTCGCGATGCTTGATACCGTTACTAATCAAGTTAGAAAAAACTTGGGCGAGAAGCAAGCGTTCGGTCTCCAAAACGGGCATTTCCGAGTCGATTTTAATCTGAATTTCCGACGGCGGGGCGAGGGAGTCTATAATATCATCTAACAATTGACCAACGTCAACGATTTCCGAGTCAGTTTCGCAGCGACCGACGCGGGAGTATTGCAACAAACCGTCAATTAAAGCTTCCATGCGCCGAACGCGACTGCGCAGGAGATTCATTTGATGTTGCGTGTCGGCATCGAGGTTGCCTTCGAGGTCTTCTTCAATCCAACTCGAAAGGTTAGCGATCGCGCGCAACGGTGCTTTAAGATCGTGAGAAACAATATAGGCAAAGCGGTCTAACTCTTGATTGCGCTTCTCCAGGCAGGCAGTGGTTTCGGCGAGGGTGGTGCTGGTTTCGGCGAGTTGTTCGGCGCGCGATCGCAACGCTCGGGCTGCTTTTTTGCGTTCGGTAATCTCTTGTACCATCATCATCCCCGATAGCACCTCCCCCGCGTCGTCGATGGCGGGAAGGACGTGAACTTGATAGATGCGATCGCCGAAAGTCTGTTCGGTGACAGCCACTCTCCCCGCCAAAGCCTCGCAGTACATCGGCTCGAGTTGGGCCGCGATCGCCTCTTCCCACGCTTCCTGGAGCGTTTTTCCCGTCAAATCCTCTCCGGAGGGATTCATCGCCGCTAACCCCGTTCCCGCCGCAACCGTATAGCGCAAGTCGCCATCGAACAAAAAAACCGCACCATTGGGAAAGTTTTCCGCCAGCGTTCGATAAAGACGTTCGCTTTTACGCAATGTCGCTTCGGCAAGTTTCGCTTCGGTAATATCTTTATTAATTTCGAGATTGGCTAAAGGACGACCTTTATCGTCGCGATGCAAACTCCAGGTACTCGAAACAATCAGCCGTCGGTTCTCTTTGGTATACTGAATCAACTCGCCTCGCCATTGGCCGCAGCGCAAAAAGGTATTTTGAATATCTAATAGGCTTTCGGGAAACTCAGTTTTCAGCAGTCGGTGAACGGGTTGACCGATAGCTTCTTGCGCCGTCCAACCGTAGGTTTTTTCGCAAGCGGGGTTCCAGTAGGTGATGCAGTCGTTGAGGTCGCGCACCAAAATTAGGTCGTTGGCGAGGTCGAGGCGCGCGTTAGTTTCGCGCAAGCGAAGATTTTTTTGCGACAGTTCGCGATCTAAGCGATAAAATAAATAGATCAGAAGGCCGATAACAAAGAAATCGAGGAGAAAAACAAAGCCGCCTACGCGAGATGCAAACATGGCGATCGCGACTGCGGTAACAATTAAAGCCTCCCACCAGCGGGTTGAAAGATTGAAAAGGCGCATTCTCTTAGAATTGGGCAAGTTTAATTTATCATTCTCCCCAGGGGTCTGTTCTCTAGGATATCGCCCGAGCGCGCAAGTGGAGACCCGAAATTTCGAGTCTCCACTACTTCTCAGTTGCGTTTATTCAGTTTTGTTGTTTGCTAACTTACACTATGGGTCCATTGACTTAGCGCATTTCGTTGGGGAACAGTTCTGGGTCAATCTCATCTAGGCTTCCGCCAATACCAATTCCAGTTTCAAAAATCTCGGCGTTGGTAATGACCATATCGTCCATCGAAGCGCCTCTGACATCAACATCGTAAAGCTTCGCTGCGGTGAAATTAACTTCGTCGAGATCGGCATCTTTGAGAATTGCGTTGGTTGCAAAGGCTTCAGTTAAGTTGGCCCCCTCGAGGTTCGCACCGGTCAGGTCTGCACCTTCGAGATTGGCTTCGGTTAAGTTTGCGCCTTCGAGGTTTGCCCCGCGCAAGTCTGCACCAATTGCATGAATTCCAGAGAGGTCTGCCCCTGCTAAATTAGCTTCGGATAGGTCGCACCCGGCACAAAATCTGGTTTCTAGTAATTGCTGCACGTCGGCGGGGTCGTATGCTTTGGCTGGGCTGACTCCAAATAACGCCGTTAGAGCTGCAAGTATGGCTACTAGCTTGAATTTCATGGGTTTACCTCCTTTGGGCAAATTTCAGACAGAAGTTTTTTTACCTCCACTTCAATTGTAACCGATGGGGAACTCGAAGTCTATATTCTATAAGGAGTGTAACGTCTAAGCCCAGCGATAGAAATTGGCTCTTTCTCTATGCCCTTTTTCTCTCTCTCCCGCGACAGTTGCGATCGCCCTCTCATGCTAGTGTGCATTTAAAGAGCGGAACTTATACCAGATTTATCAAACTTTGCTATGGTCTCATCTCCCCATCTCCCCCTCTCCCCATCTCCCCCTCTGCCTTCCACTAAACTGCCTTCCCCTGAATATATTGGGTTAAGTCGCGGCGACTGCGCCCTGCTTCGTACCAAAAAGCTCCCCAAAAGGTAATTCCTGTGAGGATAGGCATTCCTACAAAGAGTAAAGCGGTTTCCCCTGGCATCGCTCCTGTCAGCGCGAGTGGGACGATGGCACTATACCACGTCAAATACCAAAAGGCTAAAAAGCCGGTTACAAGAGGGTGCAGTCCCATTGAGATGCGAACCGCTGTTCCCGAGGCGAGGGGTTCAAACTTTCCTCGGATGCGTGGTAGAAACGAGTTGCGATAGTGAATGATGCGCTGGATTTCAAAGCCTTCGTCGGAAATACGACCTTGATAGGGGGCATGGTTGTGAGAAAAGCCCCAACGAACGGCTTTGTAGGGTTCGACTCGGGCTGCGAGACGGTCTCGAACGACGGGCGGGAGGTCTAATGTTTCCAAGGTAAAGGTATCGTGGGGAAGGAGTTTCATGGGATTAGGGGGCGAGGTGGGCAATAGGTTTTAGGTTTTAGGTTTTAGGTTTTAGGATAAAGAACTAATGACCCATCATCCATCACCAATGACCCATCACCTATCACCAACGAAAGTCAATCTGGTCATTCCCGTGGGAGACCCGGCTGGAATTGGAGCGGAAGTAACGTTAAAAGCACTCTGGGACGCTTCGATTCCGGAAAAATGTCAAATCGCTCTCGTGGGGACGCGATCGCATCTGGAAGCCACCTACGCCCATTTGAAGCGACAGGGAGTTGAGGGGTTGGCCGATCCGCAAAACTTAGATATTATCGACATTCCTTTGGCGCAACCGATTCGTTTCGGGACGGGGGATGCGGGAAGTGGGGCGGCAAGTTTTGCTTATTTAGAAACTGCGATCGCGCGCGTTCTTTCAGGGGAATTTCACGGCATCGTTACTGCACCCATCGCCAAATCGTTGTGGAAAGCGGCGGGTTACGACTATCCGGGACAAACCGAAGTGCTGGCAGAACGAGCTGGAGTCGAGAAATATGGGATGATGTTTGTGGCGCGATCGCCTCATACGGGATGGATGTTGCGATCGCTTCTGGCTACCACTCATATTCCCCTCCGTCAAGTTCCCGATGCCCTTACGCCTCAAGTCCTAACGCGCAAACTCGATTTATTGGTCGCCAGTTTAAAGGGTGATTTTGGCATTGAAAATCCCAGAATTGCGATCGCCGGACTTAACCCTCACAGCGGCGAAGCGGGGCAATTGGGAACCGAAGAAAAGGATTGGATGCAATCTTGGTTAGAACAAGAACAGATCGAGTATCCCAATGCAAAACTTGTGGGTTTAATTCCGCCCGATACCATGTGGGTTCAACCCGCCCGCGCCTGGTACGGCGATGCAGAACGCTCGTCAAATTCTGCCGATGCTTATCTCGCATTGTACCACGATCAAGGCTTAATTCCGGTTAAGTTAATGGCCTTTGACCAAGCGATTAATACAACAATTGGATTGCCCTTTATTCGGACTTCGCCCGATCACGGAACGGCTTTTGATATTGCCGGTCGAGGAATTGCTCGTGCTGCTAGTATGAAAGCTGCAATTCAGTTAGCGGTCGAATTAACCGCACGCCGATTGCTAATCATAGGCAATCGATCTACATCAATGCAGCAAATAAATCCCGGACTGTAAGCTGTAGTTCGCTTGCAAAAGATGGGACAGGAATCAGTGCGTCGGTCGCGTCAAATACTTCAGTTTCTTGTTTAGGACGATAAACAAACACAGTTTGCTCGCCCGGGTCGATTAACCAACCCATTTGAGTACCGTGCTTGAGACAGTGAAGAATATTTTTTATTACTTTTGTTTGGTTTTGGTCGGGAGATAGGATTTCAATTGTCCAATCTGGAGCAGCGGAAAATGTATTGGCAACTTCCCCATTTTCATCGCGAGGAATCCGACTCCAAATAAAAACAGCAATGTCGGGTACAATTGAACGCTCCCCAAAGGTACAACGCAACTCGGGAAATGCACGAGCTATACGCTGAGATTTGACGACACGATTGACAATGGGGACAAATTCTCCTTGAATGGCACTATGTTTCCCTTGGGGCATGGGTTTTTGGATAATTAGACCATCAATATACTCGCTGGCTGGTTCTGTTTCTGGTAATTCCAAAAACTCAGCTAACGTCAATATTTTGGAAGGTGCTTGTACCATAAACACTCTTGCTTAAAATCAACTGGAGCGTTACTTCATCTTACCGTAAGCCACGCGATCGCGGGTGTAAGATGAGGGATGACGAGATCGCTGTAGTAATACCAAAAATCCAAAGTCTTGACAGATTTGCTCAATACGGGCTCGGGATTTGGGTTGTTCGCGATCGCCTTTAAGCTGATGGCTGACGGCTGAACGCTGAATGCTTACCCTATAATCGATCTGTGTCATCACTTTTGGCAAATGGTATAACGTTAACGTGCAACTGCTCGACCAGCAGCAGTATAAGCTGCGCGCTCGTCTAGGCGATTGAGAATCGCCCTCAACGGCAAAAGCAACCGCCACGACATATAATATGCCGACCAGAGCTTACATCGCGCAGTTGTTCCATCAGTGGAGAGGCGTAAAAAGCCGGTGCGAACCAATTGGCGAATTTCATTGTTAGAGAATTGGGCGATTTCCTCCAACTCCCTGCCTTGAATTAAACGGGTTCTTTTGCGATCGCGAACCTTTTCCACAATTGCGGTAAAAAGTTGATACAATTCGTCAGGACGCGATACCCTCGGCGCGCGATAGAGTCTCTTTTGCTTCCAAGGGGGATATAGATAGGGCTTTGGCGAGTTCGTGACATCTAAGTGCATTCCCCCTATATACACCTGCGTAAATTCTAGTACCAACTCTTCTTTTTGGGCATTTACACTTGATGTTAGCGTTGCAATGGCAGTCGATGTCCGATGAGAAAATACAGTAAAGTACCTATCTAAGTTAAGTGTGGGGATTTCTGACGAAGCAGCGGGGTGGAATCCAAGTGACTCAAGTTGTTCGCACAGGCGCAGGTACTCGGGCGTGCGCGACAAAATAAACTCTTCCCAAGGGATTTCCTCATAATAAGAGCGTACGGGCATAGTGAAAGATGCCAGGGGAACTAATGGAAATATGAGGTGCCGAATGAGCTGCGGTAGTAGTACAAAAAAGCCAGCCAAGACAAGCAACGAAGTCGTCAAATCAATAAGATACCGAGCGAGCGGCAACAGTAGTACAAACCAGCCAACGATGTCGTTCATCACGTTAAAAGCGATCGCCTTTTTTGCCCAACTCAACTCCTACACCGAAACTTTCGCTTCTCATCCTCCCCACAGAAAACAGCCGATACGCGATCGCGATCGCGCCCCAATTTAAGCATAAAACCTTCATAAAACAGCGGTATATGCCACAATAATTCACAGTATTGTGTAAATAATGAAGAAATATAAACTTAGGACTTGCTAATGGAACCGCTCTATCAATACGCCTGGTTAATCCCAGTGCTGCCCCTAGCCGGAGCGATGCTGGTGGGTCTGGGACTCATCTCCTTCAACAAAGCGACTAACAACCTCAGAAAACTCAACGCCGTGTTAGTCGTCTCCTTAATGGGAGCCGCAATGGGTTTCTCCTTTGCCCTGCTGTGGAGTCAAATCAACGGCCACGCGCCCTACGCCCGCAGTTTTGAGTGGGCTGCCGCCGGAGACTTCCACCTAACAATGGGCTACACCATCGACCCCCTCGCATCCCTGATGCTGGTCATCGTCACCAGCGTCGCCTTTTTGGTCATGGTTTACACCGACGGCTACATGGCCCACGACCCCGGCTACGTCCGCTTCTACAGCTACCTTAGCCTGTTCGGGTCCTCCATGCTCGGCCTCGTCATCAGCCCCAACCTCGTCCAGATTTACATCTTTTGGGAACTGGTGGGGATGTGTTCCTACCTCCTCGTCGGGTTTTGGTACGACCGCCAAGCCGCCGCCGATGCCTGTCAAAAAGCCTTCGTCACCAACCGCGTCGGCGACTTCGGCCTGTTGTTGGGAATCTTGGGATTGTACTGGGCTACCGGCAGCTTCGACTTTGGCGTAATGGGCGAACGACTCCACGAACTCGTCGCCTCGGGCGCGCTGTGGTCCGGTTTCGCCTGCCTCTTCGCCATTTTGGTCTTCTTAGGCCCCGTCGCCAAATCCGCCCAATTTCCCCTCCATGTCTGGCTGCCCGACGCAATGGAAGGTCCCACGCCCATCTCAGCCCTCATTCACGCTGCCACAATGGTTGCAGCGGGCGTATTTTTAATTGCCCGAATGTACCCGGTGTTTGAAGATATTCCCATCGCCATGACAACCATTGCTTGGACGGGAACCTTCACCGCCTTTTTAGGCGCATCCATTGCGATGACCCAAAACGATATCAAAAAAGGTCTCGCTTACTCCACCATCTCTCAACTCGGCTACATGGTAATGGCAATGGGCGTGGGCGCATACACCGCCGGGTTATTCCACCTCATGACCCACGCTTACTTCAAAGCCATGCTCTTCCTGGGTTCCGGTTCGGTGATTCACGGCATGGAAGGGGTCGTCGGTCACGACCCCGTTCTCGCTCAGGATATGCGCTTAATGGGCGGTTTGCGTAAATATATGCCCATTACGGCGTTGACGTTCCTCGTTGGGACGCTGGCGATTTGTGGAATTCCGCCCTTTGCCGGATTTTGGTCCAAGGATGAAATTTTGGGGTTGACTTTTGAAGCCAATCCTGCAATGTGGCTGATAGGTTGGCTGACAGCGGGGATTACCGCTTTTTATATGTTCCGAATGTACTTCAGCACATTTGAAGGTCAATTCCGGGGCAATGAAATGGACATTCGCAGCCAACTCAAAGCAGAAGCGGCTGAGGCAACTGAAACCGAAAGCGAAGGCATTCTTCAGCCTGCGTTTGGCCCCGGGGCAATGGACCCCCAGGAACTCGAACATGGGGACGGGCATCATAGCAGCGAACCCCACGAGTCGCCGTGGACGATGACATTTCCGTTGTTAGCGTTGGCTGTTCCGTCCTTTGCCATTGGCTGGGTTGGGAAACCCTGGGCTAATTCCTTTGAAGCGTTTATCCATCCGCCGGGAGAAGAGGTGCTGGAAATTGCCGAACATGGCGCGCATTTTAATTGGACGGAGTTTCTGATTATGGGCGGCAGTTCGGTGGGAATCGCGTTAATTGGGATTACGCTGGCTTCGCTGATGTACTTGCAGGGTAAGATAAAACCGGCCGCGATCGCGCAAAAAATCCAACCTCTGTACAAACTCTCTCTCAACAAGTGGTACTTTGACGACATCTACGGCAAAGTCTTTGTCCAAGGCAGTCGTCGTCTCGCCCGCCAAATGTTGGAAATTGACTACCGCGTCGTCGATGGGGCGGTTAACTTCACCGGACTCGTCACCGTCCTTGGCGGTCAAGGGTTGAAGTATCTCGAAAACGGTCGCGCGCAATTTTATGCGTTGATTGTGTTTGCTGCCGTTTTAGGTTTTGTTGTGGTTTCGAGTTTGACCTAGTAGGTTGAATTAACGTAGTCACGTAGGGTGGGTTAGGTGCGGCTATAATTTTCCTTTAGAAATTAATTTGTTTTCATCCGCACCGTAACCCACCATTCCTTAGATGCAGTCTTCTAGGTTAAACGAGGTCAAAAAGATTGAGATAGAGAAATATAAGGATGGACGCAGAAATTTATGTTTTACAGAATCCCTCGTTTAACATCTACTGCTAGTTTAGCATATCTTTTTTTTACTCAAATTCCAAAAGGTTAATTGGAATAAAAGCTTGGAAATCAAGAAAATCTCGATCGCTTGTAAAAATAGAATAACCGCGACGATGGGCGACACTACAAATGAGAAAATCGGTATTTGAACCTTGGATACCGTTACGGCGACAAGTATTGAAAAACTCAGCAGCGAGTTCGTAGTCTTCAATCCCTAACTCCAAGTCTGGGAAAGCGCGTAAAGTGTTGCGAAGGCGGTTAAATTGTTCTGCGGTACGAACACCTGACAAGATTTCTTGGCGAATTGCTCCAAGCATCACAACTTGGCTGTTAGTAACGAGCGATCGCAGTCGATTAACAGCCGCAGAGTTAAGTTCTGGAGAATTTCGGCGCAGAAATAATGACCAAATTGATGTATCGACAATCGAATTCATGAAATTAAAGTTTAGGCAATATTTCGTTGCCGTTTATAATTATAATCTTCGTCATAGTCAATGGTGCCGAAAAGTTCTAAAATCTTCATTTGTTTGCGACGTTGGATGTACTCTCGCAAAGCAACTTCTACAATCATTTCGATTGTCGTATCGCCCGTTAATTCCAGTGCTTCTTGCAATAGTTCTGCATCTACATTCAGGTTTTGTGCCATTAGGGTTTGTCTCCTCTGTTTTTTCTAGCAAGTTTGACGTAATTTGTAGGGTGGACATTGCCAGTGAAAAGCTTGAGTTTTCAACAAATTTACTCCAATCGGCAATTCCCGCTGCAAGTTAACAGTGGGTAAGGTAATTTAATCCAAGAGTTGATAGAGATAAGTTGAAATCACCTTTTCCGCTCGACAAACTTTTTTAATCCGATAACAAACCCGACATTTCCAAAACTCGATCCGACCAAACCTTGGCTTTTTCAGAAACTTGCACGCGCTGTTCTGGGTCGTTCCAAATCGTTGACCAGCGATAATGCCACCGAGATAGTTGAATTTGCAACTCTACTAATTCTGCCGCCGTTTCAATCTCCGCCTCGCCTGCTGTCCATTCGATGAAAAACTTGCTTTCTTGAATGACATCTTCAACGAGATCGCGATATTCTATATTCTGACAGCGAGATTTGATTCGCGCTAAATTCGAGGCTAAATTACCCAAACGAATTGGCAACTCATCGCGTAAATAACGTTCTTTAAAACTTGTCCAATCTCTCATTGCTCTCCTAATAATTTCTTGACAATTTCAGAGACTTGCTCCCGCAGAATAGAATCTTGAAGTTCCATCGAGCGATTATTTTGACGGGGGCGGATGTTAATTAGAGATTCATAGGTAACTTCTTGTGTAGTAGGATACCAGTCTGCGCCCCAAACATTTTCTTGCCGACTTCCATCCTCAAGTAAAACTGATTCGCATTCGGCGTGTAGTTCTCCACCTCCAGCAAGAATTCCTCGTTCAACGTCTACTGCTAGTTTAATATACCCTTTGAGGGCTTGCAGCATTTCGTCAAGTTCTTCTTTGGTTGCGCGATCGCGATCGCGGTAAAATGAGAAATGAAATTTTCAAGTTTTAAGTTTTAATTAACATAAGACTGTTCCCCTAAACCCTTCAAACCCCATGACCTTTCACTCCTCGCGCCGTCGCCGTTCGCGGTTTTCGCCCTCTCGCTGGCTGTTGTTGGCTTTCATCGCGATCGCGGCCCTCTTTCTTTCGGGTTGCGTGCGCTACGATGTGGGCATCAATTTTGCGAGTCAACACCGGGGTGAAATTGTCCAGCATATCAAGCTAGGAGAGCAACTGGCTACCTTTAACCGCTTGGAAGCTCAAAAATGGCTCGATACCTTTGAAGATCGCGCTCATAAGCTTCAGGGCAGGACGAAGCATCTGGGCGATCGCGAAATTGTCGTGACGCTTCCCTTTGCCAATGGGGAGGAGTTGGTGGAAAAGTTTAACGAATTTTTTAATGGGGAGAGCGAAATCACAACTCGACCCGTTAAGGAAAGCGACCCGAGTCTTTTGCAGGTACAATCTCAAATACAGCTCGAGCAAAGTAATTGGTTGCTGTTTGAGCGCGATCGCCTGATGCTGACAGTAGATTTACGGGGGTTAGGAGTCGTTTCAGAACAGGGACCGTTAATTGTCAGTCCAGAGTCCCTGGTTAACCTCGAATTTGCCCTCAATACGCCGTGGGGTGCGAGGAATGTCGTTCCTGGTGTTGCGGGAACCCCCCCCGCTGTCGCCTTTGAGGGAACCCAATTGGTTTGGCAACTGGAACCCGGAGAAATTAATAGTGTTGAAGCGGTTTTTTGGCTTCCCAGCTATTTGGCTTGGGGCGCGATCGCGATCGCCTTGTTTGTTTCGTTGGGTTACTTTCTTAAGTACAAACGCATTCCTTTGATGTGAATTGTGGGGGTTACAATTGCTTCAACAATATATCTAACTCTTGAGTTTGTCCTGCGCGATACTCTGCCATTGCTGTGGCTGCAAGTCGAGCGAGAGCATCTTGAGATTTAGCAAAGGATTCCTCCCAGCGGATTTCATCTTCCAATTCTTCTAAGATGATAGCCGCGATCGCATCTTGTTCGCTTGTTGGCAAAGTCTTTAATCGCGCGATCGCATCTTCGAGCAATTGAGTCATAGCCTTGAATCTCCGAATACTGAACTAATGACTTTCTACGAGCTACTTTTTATAGGGTATCCCAAATTGACCCTTCGATGCTTCTAATATTGCTTACAGATCGTCTCTTTACGCAATTTTTCTTGCAGTTGAGTAATAACGACATCTCCATCAAGACCTTCGCCTCGTTTCAATTCCTCAATTGCAACATCCGCTTTTTCTCTCGTTTTTTCGATCCACTTTTGATATGCTCGATCTCTTTCTTCTAATAGTTGGAATGCTTCGATAATGACTTGTTCGGCGTTTCGATATTGACCGCTACTCAGTTTTTTTTGAATGAAGTCAACTTGTTCTGGTTTTAAGGAAATATTCATATCGTTAATTGAACCCGTAGAAAGGTGAGTAGCAATATTTTAACGTCGAATTCTGCTTAGCGAACTGGGTCTCTGGGTCGGAGTTTTGCGATCGCGTTTGGGTGAAGTTATTCGGCGGCGATCGCATTTTGAACGCCACATCAATAACCTCCGCGACCTCCGCGCCGTCCGCACCCTCCGCGCCCTCCGCACCAACGCCTCGTTACGCGGCGAAGTACGATCGCTCGCTGGCATTGTTGATGAGAGCTGGCACAATCCGTTCGCTCGCTAACTTGGCTCCAAACAGGTTTCGTGCCACAGGACCTAATTGTAACGCTGCCGCTCCTCCCATAACGAACAGGTTGCATCCCGCCCAACGAAGCTGGGAATCGAGGATGGGCAAGCCATTGACCAGGGGCAGGGGATGAGTCTCGCGGATGTTTGACAACAGCGACCAGTGGTTCGCATTCAGCGTGCTGCCCGTTGCCAGCCAGATGCGGTCGATGGGGAGGTGGGCGATGCAATCATGGGCCTTGGGTTGGTGGCAGGTGACTGTCCAGACATCCTTCTTCCACTCTGCCGAGCGAACTTCACACTGTTCGTAAAAGGACAGCTTGCCTTCCCGTTCCCATCGCCGCAGTTTGGTAAAGATGGCGGGGGTAAGGGAGCCACCGTTGCGGGCGGATTGGATCGTTTGCCAGCGGGTTTGCCAATTGGGTTCGGCATGGAACCCCTTGAGGTATTTGGGACCGAGCCATCCGGGGTCAGCATCAAACAGCTTTTCGTAGAAAGTGCGCCGCGCCATTACGATCGCGTTTGCACCGCGAGCGATCGCACCAACGGCTAAATGCCCGCTCGTCAAGCCACTGCCTACAATTAGCACCCGTTCTCCCGCTAGATGCAAGCCCCGCAGGTCAATTTGGTGGGAATGAAGCAGGCGGTCTCTGGGGTAGGTGAAAGGAATTTGTCGCGCCCAGTCGGGGATATTAGGGATTCCTCCGGCGATCGCCAGCACCACCCGCTTGGCAACCAACCCTCGGCCATCCGCCAATCCCAGGCGAAACCGTTGCTTGCCCTGTGAGTTAAACACTTCAAGCTGCTGCACCCTTCCTGGAATGACGCGATCCTGGAGTTGCCACCGTCCAATGACATCCCGGCAAAACTCTCGAAATAACTGGGTTCCAGGCAAGCCATAGGGTGGGAATAATTCATTGGGTCGTTTTTCTGCAAAGGAGCGAAGCGCGTGGGGATTGGGGTCGGGGTGATGTACGGCTGGAGAACGAAGATGGGGAATCTCTAACGCCGCAAACTGGTGGTTCCACTGGCGCATCCAATCCCCAGAGGGGTCGATGACCGCGAAGCGGTGCCGCATTGACTTTTTCTTTTGCAGCAGGTGAGTGACTAGCGTTAATGCCTGGGGTCCGGCACCCACAATGGCAATATCTACCTCACCTGCTGTTCTGTTCGAGGTTGCTAGCTTCAGATCGTCCATCACTTTCGAGATCGATTCAACTTATGTAGGGTTGTGATAATGATTATCATTCTACATCTTCTACTCTTACTTTTAAAGCAAGCAGGGATAGAAATTTGTTCGGTCTATCGGGCGCGGATTGCGTATCGCTTTCTCCGGGCGTGTTTATCGGATGGAGCGGATCGGGCGGACGAGTAACTGACTAAAATGCGATACTGGCAGGGTATCCCAAAAAGAATTTGGGTTTGTTGAGGATTGGTTCGTGCGCTGACGGCTAATGGCAATCGCCTCCCGGAACTTTGGTTTAGGACTCGCTTACTCGTCGCTACGGGAGCGTCCAAATTGTATCGATCTGCTACTGCGCCCTCAGCTTCCATTGCCGCGATGTCAACGTTAATCCTTATCCTCCTCAAACTTGACGTTGAAGTCGATACCTAGAACTTTCTCGATTCGCCTCAGCGTTTCTACGGGAATTGATTTTGCTTGCTCTTTCTCGATACGGTACCAATTCATGGTCGTCATTGGAACTTGACGGCAAATCTCGGCTAAGCTGCGAGGATCGCGTTTTCGGGCGGTTTTAATCTTTTCCCCCAAATCTGGAATTTCGACAGACAAAACCTTTTCAACGCGCATCGCTTCGTTAATTCATAGCCATCCTCCTGATTATCGCAGCTCAAACGTTATACTTGACATAATAAACTATAAAGTTATACTCTATTTAGCGTAACGTGGTAAGTTACGGAATATGAAGGATTGAGTTAAAGTTCAATACGCGGAAAAGGACTAAGTAGGTGGGCGTAATTAAAAGAACAATATCTCCAGCTAAAACCCTTACCTGGCAAGGAATACGGTTTTCGAGGTTATGCGTTTATTTTTGCCCACCTACTTATTCCATCGCTTCCAACCTCGAGGGGCCCGAAGACTTTCAGTATTTAATGGAAGATGAGACAGAGAAGGAGATCGTCGAAGGTGCGGAACTTAAAAGTCTCCTCGACGAGGAAGAAGATCGACTGTTGAAGAAATTAGAGCGTTGTCGGCGCGATCGCGCGCGCTTCGTGGGAGTTTAGGCGGCAACCGGATCGACGGGTAAACTAGACGCTCTGGCGCAAGAAGCGATCGCGGATTTTGAAGCGGGTCGCGATCGCGAAGTTTGATGCACTACACCACTGGTAGATTTTGGGGATGCTATGGCGCTTTACCCAAAACTGTACAGCGAACAGCGGAGCGATCGCACGCAGACTATGATAAGTTCATCGGTTAATAGATTTTGTGAGCGGATCTCGCGCATTTTGTGGGAGTTTATATGAAATCTCTCAAAAAATGCTACAAATATTTTCCCCCAGTCCCCCAGTCCCCCCGTCTCCCCATCTCCAGTGTCAGCCCCGCGATCGCAATTTAAGTGCCGAACAGCTTAAGAGGTGCGCCGGTGGACTTTTTTGGGTCAAATCGGATTAGTTGGAAACTCTGTTGCTGACCACTGGGCAGAAGTACAGTACTACCCTACCGATTGGGTCAAATCGGATTAGTTGGAAACCAAACAAGACCAGACTGGCTCGGAGTTCAGTCCTTGTTCAGCCCTACCGATTGGGTCAAATCGGATTAGTTAAAAAACCTAAAACGGAGAAAGGAGAGAAGGAAATAATTCCTCTCTCCTCTTCTATTTCAACTCTTCTACTACCACTAATTACTATTTAGGGCTTACTGAAGAAAGCTGAAACCCTATTAATCAATGCGATCGCGGTGTATTAGGGTTGCTTAAAAATTAAAAATTAAAAATTAAATACAATTCCCCCCCCTGCTCCCCCTGCTCCCCGGTGCTCATCACAACACTTATTCAGCAAACCCTATTTACTGCTCTGTTTCCTGTGCCACCGAATAAATAACTTTTCTAACTCCACCCAAACAAACAACAAACTGCTAAAGACCAAACAAATCAAAAGTTCCTGTGCGGTGAGGGCCGTCGTGCCAAAGAAATTTTGTAAAGGCGGCACATAAACCAACATCAATTGTAAAATCGTCGTCACCACCACAGCGCCCAACAAATAAGGATTGGAAAACGGATTCATTTCAATAGCCAATCGAGAAAAAGAACGCACCGCGATCGCGTGACCCATTTGCGCCAAACACAGCGACGTAAACACCATCGTTTTCCAACTCGCCGCGCGATCGCCTCCTTGGGCCTGTTCGTAGGCCCACATCATCAAAATAATATTGAGAATGGCAAAAATAATCCCAATGCGCACAATATAAGACCCCAACCCCCGCGCGAAAATATTTTCATGGGGACTAAAGGGAGGACGGCGCATCACATTGGGATCCGGCGGTTCCACAGCGAGGGCGAGGGCGGGCAATCCGTCGGTAACGAGGTTCATCCACAGAATTTGCAACGGAGTCAAGGGAACCTCCCCCAACCCCAACAAAGGCGCAGCGGCAATGGTAATCACTTCCCCCACATTACTGCCCAAAATATACTTAATAAAGCGACGAATATTGGTAAAAACAACCCGTCCCTCCTCCGTCGCCGCGACAATGGTGGCAAAATTATCGTCCAGCAACACCATATCGCTCGCCTCCTTACTCACATCCGTCCCCGTAATGCCCATTGCAATGCCGATATCCGCCTGTTTGAGCGCCGGTGCATCGTTCACCCCATCCCCGGTCATCGCAATAAATTTGCCCCGTTCCTGCAACGCCCTGACGATGCGTAGCTTATGTTCGGGGGAGACGCGGGCGTAGATGCTGACGCGATCGACTTCCCCTTCCAAATCCGCTTGGGACAACCGTTCCAACTCCCGTCCGGTAAGGGCGCGATCGCCTTCTTCGGCAATACCCAACTGTTGGGCGATCGCGCGCGCCGTCAATTGATGGTCCCCGGTAATCATCACCGGCCGAATTCCCGCCTCCCGACAGCGCTGTACCGCCGCTTTCACCTCCGGTCTGGGCGCATCCAGCATTCCCGCCAATCCCAACCAAACCATCTCCCGTTCCGCCTCCTCGTCCGTCCCCGCTTCGGGAACCCCTTCGAGGGAACGGTAGGCAAAACCGAGAACCCGCAGTCCCCGTTCCGCCATGCGATCGTTGGCTGCAATAATTGCAGACCGCTGCTGGGGAGTCAACGGGTCGATGCGATCGCCTTCTTGATAACATTGACAGCGTTCCAGCACCAATTCGGGCGACCCCTTGGTAAACATAGAATAGGGCGCGGTTTCAGGCACCGGACGCGCCAAATCCGAACATTCGCAAATAGCACTCATGCGCTTGCGTTCCGAGGTGAACGGGAACTCGCCCATGCGCGCAAACTTGCGATTTAAAGGGTCTTGTTCCAGTCCCCCTTTCCCCGCCAAAGCCAGCAGCGCCCCTTCGGTGGGATCGCCGAGAATCGCCCAGTCGTCGGCATCTCCCCCGTTCCCCCTGCCATTTTTAGCAGAACCGTTCCCCTTGCCATTTTGCTG
>JAXHVQ010000179.1:0-10127 GCA_034189065.1 Cyanobacteriota bacterium | reverse complement strand
GGGATGCGGGGGGAGCAGGGGGAGCAGGGGATGCAGGGGGAGCAGGGGATGCAGGGGATGCAGGGGGGAATTGTATTTAATTTTTAATTTTTAAGCAATCCTAATACACCTCGAGCGCGTTGATTAAAGGGTTTCAGCTTTGTGCAACAAGCCCTAATTACTAAACGCCAGTTCGCCCTCTTCTTCGGTTTCCACGTCCTCATCCCCTTCCCACTGCGACTCAGCCATCGCCTCGCCCCAATAAATTTGACGAATATCTTCGGGAATGCGCGATTCGAGCATCTGATAGCCTTGGTTAAGGCGATCGCGCACTTGGGCTGGCGATAACCGTTCTCCCTCCGCCTGTAAATACGCAGCGATGCGCGTTTCGCTCCAATGGAACGTCTGCGCCATCACCACCATCAACCGAATGGCAGGGGGCAAACTATCGAGGGCTTGTTCGGTGTAGCACCACAGCGGCGGAGAAGCCTTTTGTAGGTCGTAGGTAATCGACTCTACCGGCGGCACAATAGCTTGATTAATGCACAGCGCCGTCATATTAATCGCCCAACTTTGGAACGAATTCGCCTCGCTTGCCTCTTCCGCGCGCAATTCCAACCCGCGCATCTCGTAGAACATATGCCGCCACGTCAGCGCAAATAAATAATCGGCTTGAACCGGCGATCGCGCAGAATGACCGATTAAAGAATACACAATGGGGGAATAGCGACAGAAAATCGCCACAAAATACTTTCCCTGTTCCGGGTAGCGCTGAAATAACGTCAGCAACTCGCTATCGCTGTGGTGAAATAGCGACTTCACGATCTTATGCTTCGATTCACAAAAGTCTTGGGTTAACACGGCTGGCAACTTTATCCTCTCACCACTGTCTCTGTAGCACTTTTTAGCAAAGAGTTGGGCAAATGGCAAGTCCCAAGGCCGCTTTTTGTTTTAAAATTTTAGATTCGGCTCGCATCCGTCTTCGCCCGAACCCTGACCAAAATGCTAGAATTTAGGGCGAACTAGCCTCTCGGACGGCGTGGGTTCCCGCTCGAAATCGACCCAAAAACGGCGAACGGGGGAGTCGATTCGCTCTTGTGTGACGGGACTTCCGTCGCTCTTTACTGTTATTTTCAATGTCATAATGCTGACCCCTATCCACTCAATCGCTCTTGTTCCTCTTTTTGATACGCTTTTTTCCACCCAAGGCATTATGGTGATGCTGTTGGCTGCCTATGCCGGGGCTATGTGGATGTTTCTCACGAGCGCGCCCAAGGTTCACACGGTGATGGTTTCTGACCTAGAGGCGGCGCGGCAATTTTATGAAGGCATACTCAATTTGCCCGTTGCCGATGTGCCTTTGCACTATTATTACAACTACGAACAAACCCTGGGAGCAACGGGCGTGGATCCGCTGTATCTATCGACTGCGACAGCAGCCACAGCAACGACGGGGACGGGCGGTTCCGATGGATTGTGGTATCAACTTAAAAAGAATACCCAACTGCACGCGATCGCGGGAGCGAGTTACGGACACAATAATCGCCAGCGCCACGTCTGTTTTGACCACGATTGTTTGCTCGAAATTTTGTTGCGGGTTCAGTCGCGCCGGTTAAAGTATAAGGTTCGTCGCAATAAGCCGTTGAATTTTTTGGTGAAGGATTGGGACAATCGCACTATTGAAATGGCTGAAGTGTCCAATTAAATTGCAAGGTTCTAGGTTCTAGGTTTTAGGTTTTGATGCCCTTGGCACTCCGAGGTTTCCTTGGACTGTGCAATTGACCTGTTGGGTTTTAGGTTCTAGGTTTAAAACCCCTTCAGCATAGCTGCTATCTGCCCACTGCCCACTGCCCACTGCCTTTTGCCATCTGCCCACTGCCCACTGCCCCTTCCCCTCTGCCGTCTGCCCTCGTTAGGTTTGAATTGACCATGCAGCTATCCAAGTTGAACGTCCCCCCTCCCAAACGCTTGCTTCCGCCTCCAAAGGCAAGTTCGACTTGGCCGCTGTTGCTGGCGTGGATCGCGATCGCGGCAATTTTACGTTTCACCAATTTAGCTGCTAAACCGCCTTGGACCGACGAATTTGCCACGCTAGTATTTAGCCTCGGCAATTCTTATCAATCCGTTCCGGTGGATGAAGCTATTTCCATTCAAACCCTATTACAACCGCTGCAAACCGATTTAGGGGGAAGTTTTGCCGACGTTATCTCCAACTTGATGGGCGAAGATAACCATCCTCCCCTCTATTTTCTCCTGGTACATGGGTGGATGAAACTGTTACCAATGGGGAAATATGTCTCAATTTGGGTGGCGCGATCGCTTCCGGCAATTTTGGGCGTTCTCTCGGTTCCCGCAATGTACATTTTGGCGCAAGTTGCCTTTGGCTCGGCCGCGATCGCCCATATAGTTGCAGCGCTCGTGGCAGTGTCTCCCTACGGGGTCTACCTCGCCCAAGAAGCCCGTCATTACACCCTTTCTATTATTTTTGTCATTGGGTCGCTCACCTGCCTCACCGGGGCGATGCGGCACTTTTGGCGCGGGACGAAAATTCCCTTCGGACTTGTTGGGTTGTGGATCGCTGTCAATACCTTGGGTTTTCTCACCCACTATTTCTTCGTACTCACTTTAGGTGCCGAGGCGATCGCCTTTTTTTACCTCACCTTTTGGCTGCGACGCAACGGGGGAAAAGCCAAGATTCCCAAGATATCGCGCGCTTCTTTCTTCAATAATTTCTGGCGCGCCAGTCTCGCTGCTGTGGGAACTGCAACCCTTCTTTTAGTGTGGTTAATCTTCATTTTGCCTAATAACTATGGCAGTACGATGACTGACTGGATTCGCCAAGATAATAGCAATCTTTTAACCTTAATTAATCCAGTGTTTCAACTGGCGGCGGCGTGGCTAACCATGCTCTTTTTACTGCCCGTCGAATCGCCTCTTTTAGCTGTGGTTATCGTTTCCGGGCTATTAATGCTCGCCTTTGCAATTTGGGCGATCCCGCTATTAATTTGGGGTGCAAAGACTCAACTGCGACATCCCTATTATCATTTAGGACTGCGCATTGCCTTAACCTTTGTCGGGAGCGCGATCGCCATCTTTTTCGCCATAACCTACTTCAAAGGTATTGATATCACGCGCGGCGCGCGCTACAGTTTCGTCTATTTTCCCGGCTTTATTCTATTGTTAGGCGGAAGTTTGGCGGCGAGTTGGCAATACGGCGACTTAGGATCGAGTTTGAGGCAATACGCCCATTCCCCTCGCCTCAAATTTCCCCGCCATCGTTTAATTAAGGGGAATAGCAAACTTAGCGTCGCCTTAATTATTTTTGTCGGTTTTCTCAGTGCCGTTACCGTAGTTTCCAACTTAGGCTATCAAAAATATTATCGCCCCGATCGCCTAGCACCCCTAATCGAACAATCCACCACCGAATCCGTTTTAATAGCCACCACCCACGAAACCTTAGTCCAAACCGGCGAAATGATGGGTTTAGCTTGGGAACTCAAAGAGCGCGAAATTGCACCCAAAATTAGTATTCTTCTAGCTCACCAGCCTGAAAAAAACTCTCCCATCGCCGCAGAAAGCCTGAATCGCGTGTTAAAAACCCTGCCGCGATCGCTCGATTTATGGCTTGTCAATTTTCACGCTCCCCTTAACTTACACAATTGCATCGCAGACTCCCAATCCTTTCCCTACATTAACGGCTATACCTACAAATTATATCGCTGTCCTGAAGTCGAAGATATTCGAGCATTGGATGAATTTTGATATAGCATTTTCCTTTGAGTTGTGAAATCCGATTACCAATTACCAATTACCAATTACCAATTACCTTTAGAAGAATTTACGTCTTGCTCTAAATACACCTGACCGCCTATATGTCTTACAGTCAGTTTACCATCAATAAAGTCAAACAAGACTTTAACCTCAAAACCGTCGAAGGAGTTCGCTTTTTCCCAGACTCTCTAGAACCCATTCAACTTAGTTCCAGGCTGCAAGGAGTTTTAGAAGATTTACCGTGGGCTATTGCCGTCGATACAGAAAAAGCGCGCTCTGAAGTTTTAATTAATCCCGTCCTCTTAGAAGTGCGACGCATTCTCGACTATAAAATCGGCGTTTTTTCCGGCGAAGAATTTAACGTCGATGCCAATGTCGGGCTTAACGGAATTTGCGATTTCCTTATTAGTCTTTCTCCAGAACAATTAACCATCGAAGCACCGGCAATTGCCATTGTTGAAGCTAAAAGATCGGACTTAAAATCTGGACTCGGACAATGTATGGCAGAGATGGTAGCAGCCCAACAATTTAATCGATCTCAGCAACTTCCCACTTCGACGATTTACGGAAGCGTTAGCAGCGGAACGCAATGGCGCTTTCTCAAATTAGAAGGACAAACTGTAACCATCGATTTGATGGATTATTCTCTCCCTCCAGTCGAACAAATTGTCAGCTTTTTTATTTGGATGATTAAATATGGTTCAAACCCTTCGAGCTAAAGAGATGGATTTGCGCTATTTAATCGATACCTTCGGACTTCAATTCATTCGGGACGAACAGTTTTTTCGAGAATGGCAAGAAAACCTTCCCCAACTAACAGACCTCCAAAAGCAATTGTTAGATCGAGTAAGAGAAGGATATTTTAATTTGCTGGAGTATCCCCCCATGCTCGAAAATACCGTCCGCATGGCAGTTTTCGATCCTATTCTTTTTATTGGCGGTTTTTATTTAGCTCCTTTTCACGTTAAATCCGAAGAACCCGTCGAACTTGTTGAAGAAGATGACGGCGTTCTCGTTCGGGGTCGAATTGATACCCTAGTTTTAAAAGATCGCTTGTGGGTGATGACGATTGAATCAAAAAAAGCTGCGTTTTCAGTTGAAGAAGGGTTAGCCCAAATTCTCGCTTATATGTTAGGAAACCCAAATCCCGAACGACCGAGTTACGGACTTATTGTAACCGGAGGGAGTTTTGTTTTTCTGAAACTGGTTCAAGGGGAAATTCCCCGGTATGCGACATCTAAGGTATTCGTCGCGCGCAATCCGGAGGAAAATGAGTTGTATGAAGTTTTGCGTATTTTAAAACATCTTAATCGAATTACGCTTAATGTGAAATAGATATCGAAGTCGTGATTTTTCGTTAAAATCTAGACCTTTCCTTCTGCCTTCTGCCCTCTGCCTTCTGCCTTCTGCCTTCTGCCTTATAGAGTAGCACTCCGACTTAATTCACATCTTTACATAAATCGCGATCGCCTAAATTTGCTCCAACCCCCCAACGCAAGACTAGGCAATACTCCCTCGCTTGCGCGCCTCCTTATAAGAAGTCCCCACATTGCGCAACCCAGCGCGAATCATTTGCTGTTCGAGGAGGGCAAAAAAGCGAGCGCGATCGCCTCCTCGAACCACCGCTTGATTGTGAGACTCAGCCAAAGCCACAGGGTACCCATAACCCTTGTACACCTGTCCCAGCATAATACTCAGCGATTGGTTCAACAGCGCCTCATCCTCCGCCACCCACTGCGGCACTTCAACGCGCGCCACTTCCGTCCCCACGTGAACGTAGCAAAAATAAATGCGCAGCGCTTCGGGATACAATTCGAGAATTTTAGCAGAACTTTGCCACAACGGACCGCGCTGTCCCGGTTGCAACAAATTTTCCCACAGCGTTGCATCGCGCAGGGGATCGATAATTTGACAGGGGAAGCGATCGAGGTTGTCGTTGCAGCGCGTCGCACAGTTGGGTGTAGGGTACGGACAAGCTTGGAAGCGCAGGAAATTGCCCGCTTCCCCGCTTCTCGAGGCGCTAAGATACCCCATAAGGGGGATGCGAGTTTCGCGCAACCCTTCCCACGCTTCGAGAATGGGAGGGAGGAGGCGATCGCGCGCTTCCCCAGGCAGTCCTTCGAGAAACCAATAAATCAGCGAACCGTCTGCCATTGCCAAGTTGGGCGCATCGTGAGCCCCAGGCGGTTTCACCCAGCGACAAGCCATTTCCACCAACGCCTCTGCCTCGGATACCATGCGCCGATGTCCCATCCACTCCTCCGTGCGAATGCCCCACTGTTTCGAGACGTACAAATCTTCGGGCTTGTAGAAGACTTCCGGCAAGCTATCGAGTAGGGGGAGCAGGCTTTGACCGTAATGTAACATGACCCGCCCCGTATTGATTAAGTAGCAATACGCAATTTCGTGGTGAGAGGGAGCAATTTGGGAACCATCAGTCGCAAAAACCGTATGTTGGGCGGGGGGAGAAAAGAGGTTGAGGCGAGTATCGAGTGGTTCTACGGGGGTTGCGGCGGCAAAGAGCGCGCGATCGCGCCATTTTTGCTGAGCTTCGACTAATTCTGTTTGATGGTTTAGCGCCTGGGAAAGCAACTCCTGGGCGCGTTCGAGGCGTTGAGAACTGGCTTTCGCTTCTTGTTTCAAATGTTGGCTAATTCCCGGCATTGTTCCGGCGAGTTTGGTGAGATCGAGCATGGTTTTGGGGGGTAGGGAGGCAAGTATTTATCCATCATCAGGACGTTGGAATCAACAATGCGTTGGATGAGTCAAACTAATTCTCGCTCGCAATGACGGCAGAGCGATCGCTGACACTTCATTAAGAAATTTAACAAGTTTGAGGGGAAATTGGAAATGACCTGCATAAAGCGCGAAAGTCAACTCTATTACAAGGCACAGGAGAGTACAAATCTCCCGGCAATAACTTTTTTTCGTGTAGCTACTACTTTGTAACCATGTCAGAAAAAAATCTTGGCATCTTCGACCCCCTCTCGGGACTCTTCGACTCAGACTCCCTTGCCCCAGAAACCGCGATCGCGCCGCCCCAATTCCATCGCGAAGACGAAGAAACCCATCCCCATGTCCTGTACGCCCCCGGCACCATCGTACCCGCAGAGCCCTTTGTAGACACGGGCTTTCAATGGGATCAACCCGGAGGTTCAGGTTCGCCCCTTACCATTACCTACAGCTACAGCAATCTCCTAGACGGCACATTAGGTCTAGGTGCCTCAACCTTGCGTTCCGCCGTAGAAGAAGCCTTGGGAATTTGGGCAGACTTCGCACCGCTCAACTTTGTCGAAGTCGAAGACAGTGGTCCGCCTGCTGGCGATACCAGCTATCCCGCCGCAGGTCTTCCCCAACTCCGCTTCGGCCACCACTTTTTTGACGGTTCGGGTGGCGCACTCGCTCACGCCTATTTCCCCTTTAGCACGACGAACGGACTTGCAGGCGACGTACACTTTGACAGCGGCGATACCTGGCAAATCGGCGCAGCGGGGGGAGGCTTCGACTTTCTGGAAGTTGCCGTTCACGAAATCGGACATACCTTGGGACTCGGGCACGAACCGACCAGTGGCAACACCGCTATCATGAACCCATTTTATGGCGGTCGCTATTCCGGTTTGGGAAACGCCTTCCTCTTTAACGACGATATCAACGGCATTCGGAGTATTTACGGGTTTGGCACGGGTTCGGTTACGCCTCTATCGCCGACAAATCCTGAAGGCTTAAACTTCCTGTTTGACGACTTCGACCCCGGCATTGACTCCTCTCAATGGTTCCAAATTAATAATGGTACGGCGAACGATAATTTTGGGCTTGTCGCCAACGGTGCCAGTCAAGACAGCGACTCCCTCTTCTTCACGGGTAGCGGTACGCGCAGTGCCGTCACCAACGAAATTGATGTTGCCAACGGCGGCTTCATTACCTTTGATCTAATCGTTGGCAATAGCTCTAATGGAGGCGAAAACGCCGACCTCGGCGAAGATATCGTCTTAGAATACTCGACCAACGGTAGCACTTGGACTAACCTTGCAACTTACAACCAAGATAGTTTCGCCCGTTGGAATCGTATTTCTCAGTTTATTCCCCTTGCAGCCCAATCGAGCGACACTCAATTCCGTTGGCGACAAGTGAGGCACAGCGGTGCCAACTTTGATAATTGGGCGTTGGATAATGTGGAAATTGAGGCAGCTCCCGTCTCGAACACTTTCTTCGACGATTTCGATCCGGGGATCGATCGCTTCCGTTGGTCGGAAATCCAAAATGCGTCAGCTAACACGAATTTTGGCGGCAGCGGTAAATCGCTATTTTTCACAGGCGGAACCTTTGGCAGTCCCCGGTTGGCTGCGACCAATTTCATTGATGCAACCAGTGGCGGAACAATTACCTTCGATCTCATCTTTGGGGATGGAACGAACGGAGGCGAGAATGTCGATCCCGAAGAAGATGTTGTCTTGCAATATACGGCTGATAATGGCACAACTTGGTCGGACATTGCCGTCTACGACCAGGATACATTTACCAGTTGGACTCGGATTACTGAAGATATTCCTTTAACCGCTCAGTTCCAAGCCGCGGCAGCGGGAACCGATCTGGCATTCCGGTTTATGCAAAGGAGTCACAGCGGGAACAGTTTTGATAACTGGGGATTAGACAATGTGGAAATTCAGGCTACTTCTACCCTCAGCAGTTTCTTTGAGGATTTCGATCCCGATGTTAATAGCTTGCAGTGGTCGGATATTAGCAATGGAACTGTTAATACGACCTTTGGCGGTGTCGTTGGCAGTCATTCCCTCTTCTTTAGCGGTTCGGGAACTCGCGCGGCAGCGACGAATCTCATCGATACTTCTAACGGCGGCAATATTTTCTTTGACCTGATTGTTGGCGATAGCACCAACGGCGGCGAAAATGCCGATTTCGGCGAAGATGTGGTGTTGCAATATACTCTCGATGGCTCGAACTGGTTGGCCCTCGAAACTTACGACCAAAATGCGTTTACCAGTTGGACGCGAATTGATGAAGCAATTCCGCTAGATGCCGTGCAAAACGGGAGTGCGGCATTCCGGTTTATCCAACCGAATAATAGCGGCTTTAGCTTCGATGAATGGGCGATCGATAATGTTGCGATTCAAGAAACCCTCGTCGAGTCTAATGATACCATCGCTGATGCCCTCAATATCGGTCAATTGGATGCAGGCGATCGCTTCTCGACAACCAGTATCATTGGCAATAATAACGATGTTGGCCCCAATGATGATGTTGATTTCATCGCTTTCGATCTCGATGCTGGCGATACTGTTGAAATCGATATTGATGCCCGCCTTGGGTTTAGTTCGCCGCTGGATTCTGTACTGCGGCTGTTTAATTCGTCTGGTACGCAACTGGCTCTCAACGATGATGGAACGGCTCCTGGCGAAACGTTCACTTTTGACTCTTACCTCACCTATACGGCTGGGACGAGCGATACTTATTATGTTGGAATCAGCAGTTTCGCTAACTTCAACTACGATCCTTTAGTTGAGGGAAGTGGAAGCGGCTTTAGCAGTGGGGAATACGAAATTACGCTATCTGTTCCAGGCGGCGGGTTGGCAGAACCTAACGATACCATCGCCGATGCTTTTGATATCGGACAATTGGATGTCGGCGATCGCTTCTCAACAATGAGCGAGATTGGCGATAATGACAATTTAGCACCCCAAGCGGATGTTGATTTCTTCGCTTTCGATCTCGATGCGGGCGATACGGTTCAAGTCGATATTGATGCTGAACTGGGATTGAATTCGCCCCTCGATTCTGTACTGCGGCTATTCGATTCGTCGGGCAACGAACTTGCAGTCAGCGATGATACACCGGCTCCCGGCGAAGATTTCAGTTTGGACTCTTATATCAGCTATACGGCTGGAACGAGCGATACTTACTACGTTGGAGTCAGCAGTTTCTCTAACTTTGACTACGATCCTTTTGTAGAGGGTAGCGGTAGCGGTTCTAGCATCGGAGATTACGAAATTACGCTCGCAGTTGTCTAAAGTGTCATGTAAAAAAAAGGACAATTGAATTCCCATTATTCAAAGTAAAGGATTAATCCTTCCACCTTTTCTTCAGGAGGTGGAATTTATTTTTATTAAGTAGGTGGGCATAAATAAGTGTATAATAATAAATTAGTTAGAAAAGGGAGTTGTTTTATGCCAGCACAACTAAAAATTCGTCTGAGCGACAGCGAAGAAAAGGAACTATTGGAATTAACTCAGAATCCAAAAAACCCAAAAAGGACTCTTAAAAGAGTAGAAGTGTTACGATTAAATAACCAAGGTTGGAGCGTAAAAGAAATAGCGTCTTGGATAAATTGGTCAGAGAATACTGTGAGAAAAACAATTAAAAGG
>JAXHVQ010000178.1:0-10194 GCA_034189065.1 Cyanobacteriota bacterium | reverse complement strand
CGATCGCGCGTCCGTAGGGTTGTCGCATTAGTAATACGGGGAGGCGATCGCGACTATCGGGACGGTAGATATCCGCATCGAGTCTCGTCCCATCTCGGACGCGCGATCGCCTCCACCGTCGTCTACGCCCATCCCCGCTGGTATGCCGCCCGAGGTTACATTGTCGTCGTCCAAGATGTACGCGGGAGAGGCACTTCACAAGGAAAATTCCGCTTATTTGAAGGGGAAGTGGAAGATGGATTTGATACGGTGGAATGGGCGGCACAGTTGCCGGGAAGTACGGGAAAAGTTGGGATGTATGGCTTTTCCTATCAGGGGATGACGCAACTTTACGCCGCTTCTGCTAAACCTAATGCCCTTAAAGTTCTTTGTCCGGGAATGGTGGGCTATAATTTATACTCGGACTGGGCCTATGAAAATGGGGCGTTTTGTTTGCAGGCGAATCTCGGTTGGGCGGTTCAATTAGCAGCAGAAACCGCCCGCTTGCAAGGAGATGAACTTGCTTTTAATGAACTTTACGCCGCCTCGCGCAATCTCCCGATTTATAATATATCGCCTCAGTTTAACGAGATTTTAAGGAAGTATGCGCCGAGTAACTTTTTTGAAGAATGGTTAAATCGTCCCCAGTTTGATGAGTATTGGGAACAACTTTCTCCCAATTTAGATGGGGTAGATTTACCAATGTTACATATTGGGGGTTGGTTCGATCCCTATTTGCGAGGAACGTTAAATTTATATAAAACAATGGGCGATCGCAACTCTCCCCAATCTTTAATTATCGGTCCTTGGGCGCACCTTCCTTGGGGACGAAAAGCGGGCGCAATTGACTATGGTGCGGCGGCTAACAGTCCGGTGGATGAGTTGCAAGTGCGGTGGTGCGATCGCTTTCTCAAAGGAACCGATACGGGTATTTTAGAGGAACCGTCGGTGCGTTTGTTTGAAATGGGACGCAATCGCTGGCAATATTTTAACGAGTTTCCCGATAATAAGCGATCGCCTTATTATTTAGCCAGCAACGGGTTGGCAGGAATGCGAGACGATGGCGGTCAACTTATGGCGGCGAGTGCTGAATTAACGCCCGATTTACCAACTGAAAGCGAAGATATTTTAGTACGCGATCCTTGGCGACCCGTTCCTAGTTTGGGCGGTCACGCTGCCGCACCAGCCGGGAGTTTCGACCGTTTGGCGCTCGATTGCCGTACCGATATTTTAACCTATACCTCCGCACCGTTGACCGAAGATTTACAAATTGTAGGAAAGGGAGTTGTCGAGATTTATTGTCAAGCTGAGGCACCGAGTTTTGATTTATGTGCGGTGTTATCGGAAGTACAGCCGTCGGGCGGCGTTTACAATTTTACACAGGGATATATTCGGGTTGATTCCGATGGCGAATTCGTCCAAATTCCGTTACAAGCAACTTGTATGTTTGTCGCGCGGGGAAATTGCTTGCGTCTGAGTTTGAGTGCCGATTGTTTTCCCGCCTATTCCTTGAATTCGGGGACGGGAGATTTGGCGAAGTCGATGAAAGTGATGGAGGCGAAGATTTTCGCGATCGCAATAAAAACGGGAACTTCCCATTTTGCGTCTAAAATCCTTCTCCCCTTATGGGATAGTGGGGAAAAGAGCGACGAATTGTAAATTTACAACTTGAGGAAAGATAAATCCGCGATCGGGGGTTGATTTTTAGACAAAGCTTGTTATAATACCGGGATACTTTAGAACCATAGGCTTTTTGCGATCGCTCCCAACCCTCAAATTTTACAAGGGCGCAACGTTTCGAGACCGATTCCGATTTAAACAAAACGGTGAAATGAAAAGTAACATTGCGGTAAAAACGGACGAGTTTTATACGTATCTTCGCCGTTGGATCAAAAGGTACGATCTACCTCAGCAAAAATTTATTCTTTTAGGTCATTATAGAGCGGGAACGACTTTATTAACCGACTTATTAAACTCTCATCCTCAAATTCGTTGCGACGGGGAACTATTTTTACCCTTTGTGAAACTAGACTACAGAAAAGTTCTATTTCCTCACGTCTACATTAACTACCATGCTTCCAAGAAAAAGCAACCTATTTATGGCTTTGACTTGAAGGTTATCCAGGTTTTTGAAACCCTTCCTCAATTTCAAGAAAGTCCCGAATGCTTCTTACAAAAGTTGCACCAAGAGGGTTGGAAAATTATTTATTTGAAGCGATTAAACTTGCTGCGCCAATCCATTTCTAACCTAATGGCTCGCTCTAGAAACGAATGGCACGAAAAAAAAGATAAACTTATACAACGTCAGTCCGTCGTTATTGAAGTTGAAAAATTGATGGCAGAAATTGAGTACCACGAGGACAATTTACAAAAAGCGAGCGCTCTCTTAAAAGATATTCCTCATTTAGACCTAACTTACGAATCCGATCTCCTAGATTCAGAGAATCATCAGAAAACCCTAGACCAAATTTTCAGCTACTTAGAAATCGAATCAGTTCCCGTTAAAAGCAAGCATCGCAAAGTGGCTCGTGAAAATATTGCGCGAGATTTAAAAAATTATGAAGAGATCGAAGCCTTTTTAAGTCAAACCCAGTATGCTACATTCCTTGAAACATAGATCCCGTAATTTGGGAAATTAAGCGTGTTGCAGTTAGAATAAAATATTAAGTCATTTTTGCTTACTTAATTATTACACAAAAGGTGTTACCAATGAAACAGGAATTGTCTTTAAGACAACACGAATTGAAAAGTTATTTGCGTCGTTTACTTGCGGGCAATAACCTACCTTACAAGGAAAATAAGTTTATTCTCTTATGTCATTATAGGTCGGGCAGCACTTTATTGGCAAACCTCTTAAACGATCATCCCCGTATCTACTGCGATGGAGAACTTTTCCTTCCTTTCGTTAAGCTGAATTTCAAAAAAGTATTCCTCCCTTATACGTATATCAACTACCATACCTATATTAAGTATAATTCTTCAAAAAACAAAAAAACCGTCTATGGATTTGACTTAAAAATTTCGCAGCTTATTGATATTTTACTCAAATCCCAGGGAAGTCCAGAAGACTTTTTGTGGAAACTACATCAAGACGGTTGGAAAATTATTTATCTTCAGCGATTGAATATATTCCGTCAAGTTGTTTCTAATTTAGTTGCTCAATCTAGGGGAAAATGGCACGAAAAGCATCAAGAGAAGTTGCAGCGATCGCAAGTTTCTATCGACTTAAAAGAATTGATGCAACAACTTAAACGGTACGATAACAATTTGGTACAAGCCCAAAAAATGCTGCAAAAACTGCCCTACTGCGAAATCACCTACGAATCCGATCTTTTGAACGCCGACAACCATCAAAATACTTTAGATCGAATTTTTGATTATTTAGGAGTGGAATCAGTTCCTATAAAAGCTCAACTTAAAAAAGTATCTCAGAAAAGCCTAGATCAAGATATTGAAAATTATCAGGAAGTAGTAGACTTTATCAGTCAAACAAATTATGCTAAGTTTTTGGAAAGCGATTAACTGGCAGTAAATTAGAATTATGCTTTACTCTCTCCTAGCTTCTTTTGTTCGCGATACCGATAGACTTGCGATCGCGGGAAGTTGGATTTGAAAAACTGCGCCTCCTTCAGGACGACAGCCGCATTGAAGTTCGCCGCGATGAAATTCAGTGATAATCTGATAGCTAATCGACAGACCCAAACCCGTTCCTTTGCCGACAGATTTCGTTGTGAAAAATGGATCGAATAAAGATTTTTGGCACTCGGGAGGAATGCCAAAACCGTTGTCAGCAATTTCGACCAAAACGCGATCGCAACCTTTAAACTGAGTCCGAATCCAGATTTTGGGACTCTCCGATTTATCCCCTGTCATATACGCTTCTTCCAATGCGTCAATAGCATTTCCAATAAGATTCATAAACACCTGATTAATCTGTCCGGCGTTGCACTCAACTAAGGGTAAATCGCCATATTCTCGAATCACTTCGATTTCACCTCTTTCCTGTTGTGCTTTCAGTCGATGCTGTAAAATCATCAGCGTACTCTCAACTCCCTGATGAAGATCGACCGGTTTTTTCTCCGCCTCGTTCTTACGAGCAAAATTACGCATTGCAGCAACAATTGTTTGAATGCGTTCGGTTCCCACCTCCATCGATTGCAAAATTTTCGGGAAGTCTTCGCGGATATAGTCGAGTTCGATTGCTTCAACTTCTTCGACAATGGCAGGTGCGGGTTGAGGATAATATTGTTGATAAAGTTCGACCAATCCTAAGATATCTTGGGAGTATTGTAAGGCATAATTAATATTGCCCGATATAAAATTGACAGGATTATTAATTTCGTGAGCAATTCCGGCAGCCAACTGACCGAGACTGGACATTTTTTCGCTGTGAACGAGTTCGAGTTGGGCTTTTTTCAGTTGGTGCAGCGCATTTTGAAGTTCGTCTTTTTGCTGCCTGAGATGGAGATCGGATGCAGTTAAAGCTTTCAGCAATCGTTTTTGTTGGGTATTTCGCCGCTGGGACATTCCTAAATAAAGCGCAAGAATACCGGTAGATAGCAACCCGATCGCGAAAATACTGCGAGTCCGCCAATAAGGTTCGGCAAACTCGGCGGTGGGGACGATCGCCAACGACCATTCTCGACCTTGGAGATTGACAGTACGAAGACAGTCAAGCGCGATCGCGCGATTCAAACAGCTACGAGGTAAAACAATTTCGCCTTCGCTCTTGACAAATTTGCCCTGGGATGAGTGATAAGCCAAAAGCAAGCGATCGCGCGGAGAATCCAATCCCTTACCGAGTGCGGATTCGAGGCGATCGACCGACATTTTATAGAGATAAAAGTTGAGGTTGTCAATATCGAGTCCTTTTAACGACGCTCGAACAATATCTCCAATGGGGAAAGTCGTATACGTTACGCCGATAAACGCTTGACTGCGCTGTTGAGCCGTATCGAGAGGCTGCTGGGAGCGATAGACGGGGGAGTAGAGGACGAAACCGGGATTGCTGTCTGTTTCGAGAGAGATTCGCTCTGTCGCTGACATCGTACCCGTATCTCGGGCGCGCGCGATCGCGATTTGGTCTTGCCATTGCGCGGCAACATCGTAACCCAAGAAGGCTTTCTGTTTGTTCAACGGTTCGATATAAGTCGTCGGGTAGTATTCCGCGCGATCGCCTGCGGGGACTGCCTCGGAAACCTTTCCTTCTCTGGGTTGCGCGAGTTCCCAAATCGCTCTCCCTTGTTGGCGTTCGTAGGTTAGGCGATCGCGTGCGGTAATGCGTTGCGCAAAGCCGATACTCAGAAGTTTGGGCGAGTCTTTCAAAATTTGTTGGCTAAAGCGCCCGAATTCCTCTTGGGTAACGCGCTCGGACGCATTATACAATCCGGCAACCGCTCTGGCGACTTGGGTGGCATCGTCGAGGTTGCGCTGGAGGGAATACGCGATCGCATCGGCACGTTGGGCATACTGTTCTTGATTTTCAGCTTGTTCCCATCGGTACACTGTACCGGCTAAACTGCCCGATAGAACAACTCCTATGGTAAGGATTAGCCACACGGGAAGATAGTTGAAAGAGCCGGTGCCGCGCTGCAATCGACGAAAATTTGGTAATTTTAGGATAGCAAGCAACAAGTCCAACTCCTTTGGATTAAAAGAAACTCGAACGCGGGACTAAGAGCCGCAATGCAACTCCCGGTCGATATTGTGGATTGTGATGCTCCCTTAAACTGAATTAACCGAGAGTTAAATCGGCAAAAGCTCAGTTAATTCCCTAGCTTGACTTGGGTTGACATAAATTTGTGGCTTATTCTCTCAGTAATAATTGGAACGTTACTAAGAGAATATTCTAGTATTCTAAACAATTATTTTTATTCTAACGCGCGATTTCCTCAGTACAAGTTCGCACTTCTTCTGGAGACAGGGAATGCCAAAACTTGACAATTTGTCTGCCCACTTCCCCGGATTGGAAATAGTGAAAAAAGTGATGCCCTCGGGGGCAAGTCCACAGCACGTCGCCGCTTTTCATCCAAACCCGCCATTCATTGAGGGCGTTGCGGTCTACAATCACATCGTCGGCACTTCCACAAGCGAGGAGGGGAACTTCAAGACTGCCGGGAGCAATGCTGGTGCGTTGATAGAGGGAGTGGGGGGAAGGAGAGTGCAGTAAGTCTTTGTCTAAGATTTCAATTAACGCTTTTGTCGTGCAATAGTTTTGCGCGCCAAAAAGGTTGCGAACCATTTGGGCAAGAATCATGGCGCGATCGCAAGGTAATAGCTGCCGCAATCTATAATAGTGTGCTTGCCAATCGACAGCGGGATAAGCCCCCACTCCGAGCAAAGTCAGGGATTCCACTCGTTCTGGGTATTGGCGCGCGTAGAGCAACCCTAACAATCCTCCCGTACCGTGACCGAGTAGATGTAAGGGGCGATCGCATGGTGCGAGATAATCGTGCAAGTGTTCTAGTGCGACTTCGAGGGAACTTCCCTCGTCGGCGCTTTGGATGTATTCCCAGCGCGCGATCGCGATACACTTGTGCAAGTAGCGCAACAAGGGCGCTTCAAAAGGTTTGAAACTCCGATTGGCATTCAGCCACAGTGCCGTTGGATTGCTGCTCATCAAACTTCCCTTGTCTTTCTTATTAGTATTTATTCTCATTTAATAGAACAAAAAAGAAACTGTTGATTTCATTTTTGTTGGACAGTCGTGCTGTCGCGCTGACGAGTTTCGCTATCTCAGGGGGGATAGCAAACTCGACCTCTCTCTCGAACTGAGATTGTACGAAGACGTTCTATCCGATGCCCGAGTTGCGAGGGATAGTCTATAGCTTAGGGTTATTGATATAAATTGTCAACTACTCTGACGGCTGCTGGAGTTTCACTCGGTTCTCGTACCACTTCATCAATGGCGTGGCGCTAATTCCGTGAATCACAATCGAGAGGATGACTGTAATCAAAGTCGTCCACACAAGTTGCTCTGCAATTTCTCCTTCTACCCCTTTCCCTAAAGCATAGGTCAGATAGTAAATCGAACCCACGCCGCGAATGCCAAACCAGCCCAATAGCAAGCGAGTCCGAGAAGGAAGATCGGAACCTAACGTACTGAGCCACGTGCCTGCGGGTCGAATAATAAAGAAGACTGACAGAGCAATTATTAGGGCTTGGGGACTATATTGAACGATGGGAGCGAGTAGCAATAGCGAACCGAGAAGTACAATTATGCCAATTTCTAAAAGCTTTTCAATTTGTTCGGTGAATTCGAGTTGAGCTTGGCGTTTATCTTGCTCGTGATAGTAACGACTTTGGACAGTATAGCCCGTCACAAAAACGGCGAGAAAGCCGTAACCGTTGACAACTTCAGTAAGACTGTAGGAGAGCAAAATCAAACTTAAGGCGACAAAATTTTCCATTAACTCATCGGCTAGTTGCTTGCGTTGTGGCCGCCGTTCGAGCCAAACAACACCCCTAGCGACCAGTACGCCCATGACAATCCCGGCTGCGATCGCCCACAATAAGTCTACCGCTACCCACTGTTTAAACCAGTCATCTACGTTACCCTTTTCCAGCCAATAAATGCCAAAATAAACAAAGGGAAAGGCGAGAGAATCATTCAATCCCCCTTCGGAAGTCAAACCAAAGCGTAAATCGTCTTTATCTTCCACATGACCGAGCTGAACTTCAGAGGCTAAAACGGGGTCGGTCGGTGCTAAAATAGCTCCGAGTAGCATCGCCGCGCCCCAATCCCAGCCCAATCCCCAATGACAGAGGGCCGCGATCGCGAAAATCGAAATTGGCATTAAAAATCCGATGAGTCGCACCGTTATATTCCACGCCCGAGGATTGAGGGGACGATTCATTTTTATCCCGCAGTTGAATACGGAAACAATAACAACAAATTCACTAATTCGCTCGAGTAATTGAGCGCTCGGCTCTAGTTCGATGATTCCTAAACCGTAGGAGCCGAGAATCAAGCCAGCAATCAAATAAATAAGAGAGTAGGAGAGGGGCAAACGGGATATCCAACCCGATCCTAGCGTTACAGACAATAGCAATAGACCGATTGTTAGAAGCTGGAGAATATATGCGTCCATCGCTTACTCGCTCTTAAGGGATTTAGGTAGACTATCAGCACAACTTCTCCCATCGCATCGGCTTTAGGATAGATGATATATCGGTCACTTTGTCGGAATTAAGCCCGCACTTATATGGAATCCTTAAATGTTTGCTACGAATGATTGACACCGGGGAGCGGGGGAGCGGGGGATGCAGGGCGAGCAGGGGATGCAGGGGGGGAATTGTATTTAATTTTTAATTTTTAGTTTTTAATTTTTAATTTTTAAGCAACCCTAATACACCTCCACCGCATTGATTAATAAGGTTTCAACTACAACGCGCGACAGTGCATTTTAAGAATGTATTGATATGAGATCCCTCAAAAAATGCTACAGATATTTCCCCCAGTCCCCCAGTCACCCCGTCACCCCGTCAATCATTCGTAGCAAACATTTAAGGATTTCATATTACTTGGGGCTGAGAGACTCTTTGAGTAAAATTAAGTACGTAAGTCCGACGTATCTTCGATCTTTCGCAAAGTCACTCTTTCTTTCGGAGGAAGCTTGACTTTATTTTTTTTGTTACTCTCGATACTAAGTCTTATTTTTAAGGCTTATACCTGACTCTATAAAAAAAGGCTCAATTGCAAGATTTGCGAAGCAAAATTCGGTCGTTCAAGTCACGACTGGAAATCGTTTTAATGCAGAAGTTCATGTGCTAACTTGCGAACCCACTTTTAATTGGGAGAGTAATTTTTTTCGAGCGAAGGGCAATTAAATTTTTAGCTTTCTGTGGAGGGAAGAGAATGAAGTTTTGGCAGCACGGCCGCAAAGTTGTAGCGGCTTTGATGATGGTTTTGGTGGTAACGGTGGCAACCGCCTGTACGAGCGCGCCTCCCGCCGATCGCGCCAACCAACTCCCCCCCGCCAGCAATAGTCAGTTGTACGCACAACTCGAACGCGGCAACACTTCGGCGGGTCAAAAATACGGAGATTGGGTGGTTCAGACGAGCCGGGGACTGATTCAAGATTCTTATGTACGCGATAACAATAAGTTGGGAGTTGTCATTTCGCCCCAAGTGAATCCTAACGATGTTCGTCCCCTAGCGCGATCGCTCGTCCAAGGGTTCCATCGCAATTTCCCCAGTCAGGATGTCAACGTTCTGATGTACGCGCCAGATAAGAAATTGATTTTAACAGCTCAGTACGACCAGCAATCTAATCAGGTTCGATATCAATAAAATGATGGCATCTAAGCCGTCAAATGTTCAAAAGAACCCTAAAGAGGGGAAGAAGTAAAAGGAGAGAACAGAATGTATAGCAGCGAACAGTATAAGCGCCAAATTATGAACGATTTGGCACAAGGGAATGTCGAATCTCTCGACGATGCACCGCCAGCCAATCCAGAGCAGGAATACCAAAACTTCGACGATTTCGCCCAACGCTCCTCGCGTTCCGAACGTCGTAGCTTATTCGGTCGTTCGCTCCACCCAGAGCGCATTCCCCCCGCGCAAATGGAACCGGAACTGCAACAGGCGATCGCGCAAATTAAGCCCAACGAACGGGACGACGTGGCTCGAGAGTTTTTCAAGCATCTCAAAGAACGGGGATTAAGCGATCGCCAACTCGAACAGCAACTCGGACTCTCCACGCGCAATCCCAAGCGTATGGGCGCTGATGACGTAAGCAAGCTCGCCAACTTTGTTTACCACAGCCATCCCGATATTTTCCAAGAAGTAATGGCAGATCAACCCGCACTCTTGAAGTTTCTCAGCAATCCCCTTGTGGGAGCGGTTTTAGGCGCTGTTGCTTCTAAGTGGATGGGACATCGCAAGTAGTATCATAACTTTCCCATTTTGTCAATTGTCAGTTTGACCTTAAGGAGGGCGCGCGCCCTCCATTTTAGTGGGTTATTTTAATGGGTTACCCGAACATCGGAGGGTTGTACGGTGGAAGTTGTACCCCCCCAACGCTCGTACCACAACTCAAAGACCAAAAGCGTCCACAACAACTTTCGATGGTCTTGTTGCTGGTTTAGGTGTTCCCCCAACAACTGCTGCACCGCACTGGGATTAAAAAATCCCTCCCGTTTCAACCTGTCCGAAGATAACATCTCCTCCAACAACGGACGTAAGTCCCGCGTCAACCACTTCGCCACCGGCAT
>JAXHVQ010000177.1:0-10269 GCA_034189065.1 Cyanobacteriota bacterium | reverse complement strand
AGGAACCGTGGGTGAGTCAGGAACACGCTCGGATTTTTTGCCGCGAAACCGGCATGGGTGCTTCTCGAACAACTCACTACTTTTTGGAGGATGACTCGAGTTATGGGACGTTGATTTTGGGCTCTCAGGGATGGCAGAGGGTTCACCGCCAAGAAACGCGCTTGGAGTCTGAGGTGCGAATCAAGTTTGGTAGCTTGCAGGGGCAGGCGTTAGACTTTATTATCAGAATGCCGGGTTGAGCATAGGTCTGGGGAACGATGGTCGATGGAGTGATGACAGCGAACAAGAAAGTCGATACATTCGTTATGCGAGATCGGGCGCTTATCTGTTCGGAACTCGATGAATGGGCTGTGTATCTATTCATAGTCAACCCTTGAAAGTATTCAAGTTAAAGGAGTCATAATGATGCTCGATCGATCCACCAATGGCAAAGGTTATGAGTCTCGCGTTCAAGATATTCGTCAAGAATTGTTAGAGTTAATTGTGCAAGAGGACGAAGTTTATCCTTGGAATCCGGCGGACTCGGAAACGGAAGCTTACTTTGCGCGTCTCGAGCGGGAGTTGGGTGTTGAGGAGTCTGATGTGGAAGCGATTTATAACCAAAGCGAATCTTTCTTGGGGCAATTGCATCGGTGTTGGTCGTCTGAGGATAGGTCTGTCGCATCGGTGTCTTTGGTCGAACGCTTTGGAGACTGCGTTCCCCACGATTGGTTGGAGGCTATTGCACTTCGAGCGCGATCGCTTTTGTCAAGTTCCCTCTCTCCGACCGACCAACTGGTACAATGCGTTAAACCTTTATTAGAAAATTGGGCAGAAGCCGATTTATATGTATTTGCGCGTCCTCTCGCTCAGGCGATGCGATCGGGCTCGAGTATGGAAACTGAAACAGCTATACCAAACTGGGAACAACTTTCTCAGGTTGAACAAGCAAGGTATACGATGAAAATTGCTCGTATTGCTTTGGTAGAACTTGAAGCAACAGACGGGAATTAGAAATGAGCGGTTATTTTGGCGATCGGTGGAGATGTTTTAAAATGTCCGTGCCGGCGAAACATCTGTATTGTGTATTTGAGTCGAGAATTTCCTTGATGCTGAGGAAGTCAACGGTAGCATTCTGACTTGAAAGCCGAACCGCTTTTCAGGTCAACTTAAAGACAAACTAACCCGCGATGAATAATGAGCGATCGAGAAAAACTGGCGAAGGTTCAAGCTGAGTACGAAGCTTTTATAACTGAGTTTGAAAGTGCTGTTGTTGCCACGGTTGGTGCCGACGGAAAACCCCACGCAAGTTATGCTCCTTTCGTAATGGATGAAGGGAAGAATATCTATATTTATATTAGCGAACTTGCCGCCCATGCCCAGAATTTGTTGGTCAATCCTCAAGCTAGCGTTTTGCTGGTTGAAGATGAAACAAAAACTCAACAAATTTTCGCTCGTCGCCGTCTCAATTATGAGTGTACCGCGACTCTTATCGATCGCGAAACACCTCAATGGGAGGAAATGCTCGATCGCTTCCAAGAACGTTTCGGTCAAACCATCGATTTGCTACGAGGTTTGACCGATTTTCGTTTGTTTCAGCTTACTCCAACTGAAGGACGATTTGTTATCGGTTTTGGCGCAGCTTATGGCATTGAAGGTGAGAATTTCGATCGCCTAATTCCAGTGGGGGGAAAGTGAGAGAGGGTGAGGGGGAGATGGGGAGACTGGGGTGAGGGGGAGACAGGGTGATGGGGAGACTGGGGTGAGGGGGAGACGGGGAGACTGGGGGACGGGGGGAAATATCTGTAGCATTTTTTGAGGGATTTCATATTAGCTTAGGAGAAGGGGAGAATTATATAAAATTCCTAATTGCAAATTTCACATAAGCATATATAGCGTTTCCAAATGAAACGGAAACAATAAATAGCCCAGAATTCAAATCCACCGCGAGTAGGGACGTTCAATTGAACGTCCCTACGTTGAAATGGTTTACATCCCGTTCAGAAATGCTATAGTATCTTTATATGAAATATAAACAGTAGAAGAATATTACATACTTTTAATAAATCCTCAAAGCTTCTTGAATTCTTTTATTCTTCTATTCTTAATTCTTCCGTCAAGATTTTACAACTTAAATGAAAACGCTATAAGCATATAAAGGATTTAATGCAGAGTTTCCCCGATATTGCTCGTCATTGGGCTAAAGAATTCATTGAAGGCTTGCGATCGCGCAATATTGTCAGTGGTTTCCCTGATGGCAGTTTTCAGCCGGAAAAAGCAATGACTCGCGCCGAATATGCAGCTTTATTAAATGGCGCATTCCCCCTACCAGCCATTCGACCCTACGCAGCCTTTATCGATTTCTCTCCCTATTATTGGGCAGCCGGGGCCATAAAAAAAGCCTACGAAGCTGGATTTTTATCGGGGTTTCCTCAAAACCGCTTTCGTCCGTTAGACCCAGTAACGCGCGTCCAAGTTATCGTCTCGGTTGTCAATGGTTTGAAACTCGCCCAACAACTCGAATCCGACCCTAAAATACCGCCATCGGAAGACCTTTTTGAAGATGCGGCGGCGATTCCTAATTATGCACGAGATGAAGTCACAACAGCAACACAAGCAGGTCTCGTTGTCAACTATCCTAACCTCCAATATTTTAATCCCAATCGGGCTGCAACGCGCGCGGAAGTTTCAGTTTTTATTTATCAAGCTTTAGTTTTTCTCGGTCGAGTTCCAGTTTTAGAATCTGAATATCTCCTGAGTTTAACCTCTAGTTTAATCCAACAAGGGACAACCCTAATTTTACAAAATCGTTCCCATTTAGCGCGTTGGAGTCAATGGCGCAAAGGTGCATCGCTGCGGACGGGACTGCGCGATGCCGATGCCCGGGGTTTGTTGGGAATTGAACTATTAAATACCAACGATGCGCGGAAACAAGCGATCGCGTGGTTTTCCCAACAGTCTAACCTAACAACGCGCTTAGAGCGAGGCGATCGCTTTCTCGACCTTACCGACTTAGCCACCGCAGCCAATTGGCAAATTCAAACTCAAGAAAACACTCTTTCCTTAACTTTATCCCAAAGCAAACTAGAAACCCTTTCCTTTCAACAACAAGGGCAAGGCGCTAAAATAATTCTTACCCTCCAACGTCCCATTTCGTGGCAATTGCGCCAACAGGGACGACAATGGATTTTAACCTTAGACGCACCTACAGATGACAGCGTTCTCGATAATTTTAGTAGTTCGAGTTCCGGCAGTAATTCTAGTGCTACTGACCAACAAAATGAGGGAGAAACGGGAGGAAGTACCGAACAAGTTACCCCTCCCACCGTTGAAACTCAAGATGGAAAAACAGTATTAAAAGGAAATCTCCCCGACGGTTTGGGAATGCGAGCTTCCAGTCCTTCGACAACGCAAATTGTACTAGAATTGCGACCCGACGCGCTGGTACAACGCGACATTTTATGGACAGAGGGACTGCGCTGGCAGCAGAAATATGTGAATTTGGGAGGCGATCGCTTTCCGGTGACTTATTTGACGTGCGATCGCGAAACTTCTCAACTCCGCCTCCAACCGATTTGGGCGCAAGAAAAGGGGATGGAAGGAACCCAACCCCTGTTAACAATGGCGCAACAATGGGAAGTTATTGCCGCGATGAATGGCGGCTTTTTCAACCGTCAAACCCTTCTCCCCTTGGGTGCAATTCGGTTCCAAGGACAATGGTTATCGGGGCCGATTCTCAATCGAGGCGCGATCGCGTGGAACGATACGGGTACAATAATATTCGATCGCCTGACGCTCAACGAAACTCTTACCGTTCAAGGCGGACAAACATTTCCAATTCTGTTTCTCAATAGCGGCTACTATCGCGGCGGCATCTCTCGCTATACCCCCACTTGGGGAGATAATTATACGACTTTTATTGATAACGAAATCGTCGTTGAAGTTGAAAATAATCGTATCATTCGTCACATTAACGGCGGCGCGGCGGGAACAACAACGGTTCCAATTCCTAAAAATGGGTACTTGCTTGTATTGCGCGCCAATGCTGCGGCGGCGGCTGCTTTGGCGGTAGGGACAACGGTGACATTGAATAGCGCGATCGCGCCTTCGCAATTAAGCCCCTTCCCCCACATCCTCGCTGCTGGGCCGCTGTTGCTCGTTGGGGGTCAAAATGTTCTCGATGCGGTCGCCGAGGGTTTCGACCGCTTCTTCGCCCAGCAAAGCGCCATTCGGAGCATTGTTGGCACGACGGAGACGGGAGAAGTTATCCTCGCCGCCATCCACAACCGCGTTGGCGGACGCGGCCCCACGTTAAGCGAAACCGTTCAACTCGTCCAACAGTTGGGAATGGTTAACGCCCTTAACCTAGACGGCGGCAGTTCCACAGGGTTATATTTAGGCGGTCAACTCCTCGACCGCTCTCCTTCCACTGCGGCGCGCGTACATAATAGTTTGGCACTCTTTAGATTATGATATTTGTACTGAACTAGGTTTTGGGTTTTGGGTTTTAGGTTTTAGGTTCTAGAACCAGTGACAAATGACAAATGACAAGTGACAAATGACAAATGACTGAAACCCTTTTTGAACAATTAAAACATCCCAACCCCCATTTGCGAGACCGGGCGATGTGGGAACTTGCCGAAAATCGAGATGAAATCACAATTCCCCGATTGATTGGTATTTTAGATGAGGAGGATACGACTTATCGACGAGCAGCAGTGAAAGCCCTTGGCGCGATCGGTCACGATACCGTTCCTTCTCTCGTCGAAGCATTGATTCATAGCGATAATGTTACCGTTCGCGGAAGTGCGGCAAAAGCGATCGCGCAAGTTGTCATTAATCATCCCGAAACCTCTCTGTCGGATGAAGGAATCCAAGGTTTGAAAACCGCCCTCGACGATCCAAACCCCGTGGTACATATTGCTGCGGTGATGGCGTTGGGCGAGATGGGACCTTCTGCGTTTGATATTTTGAGCGAGACGTTGCACAATACCGATAATCCGGCGTTGGGGGTTTCTTTGGTGAATGCGCTGGCTTCTATTGGCGACAGTCGCGGCGTGGAGGTACTGGAGGCGATCGCGTCGGATGAGTCCACTGATTCCTACGTGCGCGAGTCGGCGGTTAGCGCGCTGTCTCGTCTGGAAATGACTAAAAATTTCCAACGTTAGGAAATCGTGTTTCGCTTGAGTGAAAAATTCGCTTGGGGAAGAATTTTAAATGTCAGGAGCCTAACACCTCAAGGCTAAAACCCACAACCCATGTACAAAGGTTTTATAAAACGTCACGCGCGAATAACCTAAAACCTAAAACCCAAAACCTAAAACCAATTACCAATGCTGCAACTGCCGATGACGATGATGGACTTTTTCCGTAAAAGCGAGGGAGTCTGGTTTAGCCAGCGTACCGTCCATCACTTTGATACGGTGATGGATGAGTCGGGAGAATCTAAACTCCACGTTCGCGTTGTTGCGCCGGAAGACGACCGATTCGCGGAAATCTGTAAGTCCCAGGGGATCGATCCGGCGATCGCGTCTGGAGGGGCGAGTTTTATGTGGCAGCCTCACGAAGATGCGCGAGACCCCGATCCTGACAGCGCTGCGGTGTTAATCGATGTCCCCGACGACGAAACGGGGCGATCGGGAAAACTTTGTCGCGATCGCGGTTATGTGGAACAAATTCCCGTTGTCAGCCGGTACTCTTTCGGACAAGATGGCGTTTTGACCATCGATACCGACTACGACAACCATCAAGGACAAGAACGATGTTGGTTTATGACCGACGATTTTCGAGTGCGCGTTAGTACCGTGCGCATGGCCGATGGCGTGTATTTGATGGCCTATTGTTCCGAACGACGCTGTGCCACCGAAGCCGATTTAGAAAATATGATTCGGTTCAATTTGTCAAGAGATTGAGGGGAATTGGGGGCGATCGCGTTAAGGTTCTTTGCTTTATTTCGCGAAATTGAGACAGCCCGCTCGAGATCCCGTATGCTCGAAGATCGAAATTTAATAAATCCGTGAATTTATGTATAAACCCTTTATCGAGCACTTGGAGCGATCGCTATTTCAACGGTACGACCTGCAAAGCCGTCCCATTCCAGCAGGACTAGAATTTCGAGCCAGCGATCGCGGGAAAAACCCGGCAACCATTCAAAGTTGGTGTTACGAGTGTGCCGAGTTGCGCAAAATTCGCTACACCTACATCGAAGCGGGGGACAGCGTTCAAATCCTCAATAGCGTAATTTATCCCAACCACTGCTACGACTTGCCCCTGTTGGGAATCGACTTCCTCTCGTTCGGACAGGTCAAAAACCTGATTGTCATGGACTTTCAGCCTTTGTTCCAAGACGAAGCCTATTTGAGAAAGTATATTTATCCCTTAAAAGGATTGCGCGATCGCTATCCCGACCTCGCCCAAGATTTAGAAATGAAGTTTTACGATGCAAATCAATATTTCTCCAAGTATTTATTGTTTGCAAAAACCGATGCTGAAACCGTTAAAACTAGAGTTTTCGATGCCTTCAAAGATTATCTCGAATTATACTGGAAACTGCTAGATTCAGCTCAACCTCTAACGAATTCTGCAGAAATTCAACGAGTGATTAAGGCTCAAAAAGACTACGACCAATATAGCGCCGATCGCGATCCGGCATCGGGTTTATTTAGCAGCTATTTTGGACGCGAATGGTCCGAGCGATTTTTGCACGAATTCTTATTTGAAGAAGCCATTCCCTTAGCAGTCGGGGCGACGTATTAATGACCCTTTATCAACCCTTTTTAGACGCGGCGATCGCCATTTTACAAGACCGGTTAAACCCACAACCCTATCCTATTCCAGCGGGATTTGAAGTAAAATCCGCCGTCGTTGGCAAAGGCAAAAACGCTCACGAAGTTCTAACGACAAGCTACGCCTATCAAACCCCCAAACTTCGGCAAATTCGAGCGGCCCACGTCCAAGGAGGAAACGCTCTTCAGGTGTTGAATTTTGTCATTTTCCCCCACCTCAACTACGATTTACCCTTTTTTGGCGCAGATTTAGTGACATTGCCGGGGGGACATTTGATCGCACTCGATATGCAGCCTTTATTTCGCGACGCTCTCGCCTATCAAGAGAAATATACGCAACCCATTTTACCCATTTTTCGGTCTTATCAAAAACATTTACCTTGGGGAGGCAACTTTCCCGAAGAAGCACGTCGCTTTTTCTCCCCTGCCTTTCTCTGGACGCGCCCCCAAGAAACCGAAAAGGTGGAAACCTATGTTTTCGACGCTTTTAAAGATTATCTCCAAGCCTATATCGATTTTGTCGATCGCGCGGAACCCATAACCGATTCTCGAACTTTAGCTAACATCGAACAAGCCCAACGGGACTACATTCAGTATCGAGCAGAAAAAGACCCAGCGCGAGGAATGTTTGCACGATTTTACGGTTCGGAATGGACAGAGGAGTATATTCACGGGTTTCTGTTCGATTTGGAGCGTAAATTAGCTGTCGCTAACGGAAAGTAAGGGTCTAAGTCGCTTGGTTAAAAATATTTGAAACCCGCTCCTGTTTCAGTAGGCTCAGCGACGACTCTACACCTATTAGGCATAAATGCTCTACAATTTTGACCTGCTCCTAGAAAAAGGCAAAATTCAAACTATTTTTCATTAAAAGAATAAAAAACTTCATGAAGATTGGGTAAAGTTTTCAACAAAACCAGACAAAATCTTCATAGAAAACTTACGTAAAAATGTTGACCCAAGGAGAAATGAAGATTAAGCTAGCCCCAACGAATTCTGTTCGACAAATGACTTCAATGTTAAAGGGTGCATTTTGCTTAGCTTCAGCCACAGCGATCTTAGGTTGGGTCTCGCCCAGCCAAGCTCAAATTCAGGTTGACACTGAATTGTCGCTACTCATTGACGGCTCTGGCAGTATTTCGTCTTCTGATTTTACCAACCAATTAAGCGCTTACGCTAATGTTTTTAACAACCCTGACTTTTTTAACGACTTTTCTCAAAGTAGTCTGAGCCAAGGAGGAACAGGTCAATTTGCTGTAAACTTAATTCAATTTTCTTCAGGCGCAACCGAAGAGCTTCCGTTCGCGCTCATTGACAGTGTTGCGGCTTCGCAAGCTTTTGCGTCTCAAATTTCGTCAATCTCCCAAAGCGTTGGAGTAACTAACCTAGCGGCGGGTATCAATTTAGCAACAAGTACCCTTTTAACGAATGAATTCGAGGGAACTACATCAATGGCTATCGATATTTCCACCGACGGGTTTCCCAGTAGTCCAATAGCAGCAGCAAACGCAGCAGCGAACGCTCTTAATAGTGGTGTTGACGTTATCAATGCGATCGCGGTGGGTTCTGGTGCAAATGTTGCATTCTTAGAAAATCAAATCATCGGCGGTACCAATGCGAGTGGAGAAGATGCCTTCGTCCTTGCAGTTGGTTCTTTTGGAGATGAGTTTCAGGATGCAATTGAAGAGAAAATCGTTGGAGAGTTAGCCCCCCCTCCAAAAATCACGCCCGAACCCGCGTCTACATTGGGTTTTGCACTGGTTGGCGCGGGGGGCGCGATCGCAGCTTGGAAGCGCAAGCGTCTCTCAAGCTCAATGTTGTAAGGTCAAATTATTTAGTACAAATTGGTACAAATTGCAAGAATTCTAAGTTAAACCTTGAATTGTCACAGGCAGTTGAACTTATCCCTATCTATTTGCCAACACTGGCGTTATTCTCGGTAGGGATTTTTTTTGCAAGCTATTCAGATCGGTCGCTGGATCTGAGAAAATTGAAGAGGACTCCTTTAACAATCAAACTTTATCGAAACCGGAAATTAATGATGACAGAGCGTTCGGGAAACATCACAATCGAAGAGGCAACTCCCCAGGAACTGAGCGAACTCGCGGCAGAGTTAGAACAGTATCGCGATCGCCTCATTAACGAAACCCTATCCACCGCACAGCGTGCCAAAATCAAAAAAGACCGAGCAATGACTAATATCGAACCGAGTCTCGCCCGGATCGATGCGACGCTTCAAGCGATTCGCCAGCGGCAGTCTACGTTAGCCGATGGGAATTAGTCTCCCAAGGCGCGGCACATAAAATACATAAAGTTTAACGGGTTCAACGAACAGTTATGGGGAATTCGCGATCGCATCACTCGTCCGACTCTTCAACTTCAGCAGACGATGCCGTTTTGTTACAAGTCCAAGAGGAAAATGACGCTTTGATTGAAAGGGCGAGCGACGAAATCACGCTCGATACCTTCGACTCAACCGACGGACAAGTTTTAAAACAACTGGTGGAAGGGTTGGGAGATCCGCGCGGGTTAGTTCGGCTAAGGTTTGCCGAAACCCTGGGCGATATTGGCGAACCGGCAACGCCTTTTTTAGTGGAGGCGCTGGAAAATCACTCAAATGTGGTCGTACGGCGGGCTGCGGCGAAAACGCTCACCCTCATTGGCGACGAGAGTGCGGTGCCAAACTTGTTGCAAGCATTCTTGACAGATGAGGATACGGTGGTTCGCAGTTCGTCTGCTGGCGCGCTGGCGAGAACGGGAGAAGCTGCGGCTCCCGCGCTGTTAGAGATTTTAGGCGATGGCTCGCGCCCCGAGGATATCAAGGGTCATGCAGCTTGGGCTCTGGCATTTATCGGGTCGGAGGCGGCAGACTATCTTTACGAAGCGCTCACATCGGCTTCCTTGGACGTGCGCTGCGCGGTAATAGGTGCGTTGGGCCATGTCGCCCAAGAACAGAGAGATGAAAAGTCTTGTAACCTGTTGGTTTCGGCCTTGGACGACTCGGAAGCGTTGATTCGCACCGAGGCGGCGGCGGCGTTGGGACAGGTGAATTATCCGCCTGCGGTGCCGCGTTTGATTGGGGCAATGGAGGATGGAGATTTGGACGTGAGGAAGGCGGCGATTAATTCTTTGGGTCGAATGGGCGATCGCGCTGCCTTAGAAGCCTTAGAAGCCGCTCTCCAGGACGAGGAAAATGTGGTGCGCGTCTTAGCAAAACTCGCGATCGCCCAAATTGAGCGGCAGTCTGAAGAGGATGATTGGTAAAGATTTAGGTGTTAAGTAGGTGGGCGTAATTAAAAGAACAATGTCTCCAGCTAAAACCCTTATCTGGCAAGGAATACGAATTTCGAGGTTATGCGTTTATTTTTGCCCACCTACTTAGGTGTCAGGTTTTAGGTTCTACGTTCTAGGTTTCAAACAAATCCCCCCATCACCCCATCCCCCCATCACCCCATCCCCCCATCACCCCATCCCCCCATCACCCCATCCCCCCATCACCCCATCTCCC
>JAXHVQ010000176.1:0-10312 GCA_034189065.1 Cyanobacteriota bacterium | reverse complement strand
CCCCATCTCCCCCCATCTCCCCATCTCCCACTCTCCCCCTCTCCCTCCACTAAGGAAACCCGCAAAATTACGCTCCCTTCTTGAGTAAATTTAAGGGCGTTGTTAATTAAATTAATGAGAATTTGACGTAATTTTACGACATCAGCGCGAAGATATGGGGGAATGTCGGCGGCGCGATCGCGCGTTAGCTCCAAGCCTTTTTCCTCCACTTTGAAGCGAAACATCTCCTCGATGTCGTCGAGAAAGCGATCGAAGTTGAAGGCGACGGGATTCAACTGGGCGCGTCCGGCTTCGATTTTGGACAAATCTAAGACGCGATCGATCAAACTCAGTAAATGTTCGCCGCTGCGAGTAATAATATTAACTTCCTCCTGCTGTTCGGCGGCGAGGGTGCGGCGGCGCGTCAGGAGTTGTGCGAAACCGAGAATCGCATTAAGGGGAGTGCGCAATTCGTGGCTCATGTTGGCGAGAAAGGCACTTTTGGCTTGGTTGGCAACTTCCGCTTTTTCTTTGGCTTCGGCAAGTTCGGCAGTGCGCTCCTCTACCCGTTGCTCTAGGATAGTAAAAGAGTCTTGGAGTTGAGCAGCCATGCTATTGAAAGATTGTGCCAGTTCTCCGAGTTCGTCACTTCGCTTGAGGGAGACGGTATTGTGCCATTGTCCCTTGGCAATTTCTTTAGCTGCATCGTTGAGGAGCAAAATCGGCCGCAGAATCCACTGAGAAGTCGCCAGACCAATAATAATAGCGATTAGGGCAGCAGCAATACATAAAATAATTGTATTGTGCGTATTTTTATGAATTTGTGCCATAAAATCGGATTCCGGCACAACAACAACAATTAACCAATCTAAGCCGTGGCGATCTTTCCAGGGTTGAACGCGAACGAAGTGCTGCTCGTCTTTTAGGGTGAAGTTTAACAGCCGAGCGGTTTCTATTTCGCTTAAGTTTCCAGAGAGTGCCAGTAAATATTTGGCGGTGGAGCGAATGAGGGGATCTTGGGTTTCTGTAGCTTTGAGTCTGTTGGCTTGACCGTTAATAATACGATAGGGTTTTTCTGAAGTCGAACTGGCAACCAGCAGTCCATTGCGTTCGACGAGGAAAATTCGCCCCGAAGGACTGGCTCTTAAACCGCCTAGATATCTGCCAATTTGAGGCAAAATTAGGTCAATACTGAGAACGCCTAAAAGTTGGTTTTGGGAATCGTAAACGGGGTATCCCGCAGAAATCGATAGCACTTCGGGTTTGTCTTGCCATTGGTAAATGTCGCTCCACATGGCTTGACGCGCTTGTGCGGCTTCTACGTAACCGGTTTCAGAGCGCGGCTCCCAGTCTTTGACATCTACAAGGGCGGTTCGTTTGCCGTTATCGTCGGTTTGATAGATGTGGAGTTTGCCTAAGCCGGATTTTTGGGAAACTTCGTTGACGAGTAGGTTATTGTTGTTGAGTCGTTCGATGCCAATAAATTCGCCCCGTTCGTTGCTCCAGGAGATATAGCCAACCTCAAAGGCGCGCATTTGCTCCCAGAAGTATTGTCCTACCTTGGAGAAGTCGTCGAGGTCGAGCAAGCCGAGTTGAACGGCCTGTTGATTGATATGATTGATTTGTTGCGGAGCGGCTAAGTAGGTGTCGAGGTGTTGGTCTACGCGATCGCTTACTTCCTCGATGGAGCGGTTGGCGAGAGCTGTCACGGCTTGTTGGGCGTTGCGAAAGGAAAGATAGCCGACTAATCCTGCTGCTCCCACGACTTGCAAAACAAAGGGAACGAGGAGAACCGTACGCAGGGGAAGGCAACGGGAAGCCCGAGTTTTGAAGCGAGTGAGGAGTTTTGCGTACATAGGGAGCAGTCGGCTTCTAACTAACTGATTCTGCGTAAAGATGTGAATTAAGTCGGAGCGTTACTCTATAAGGCAGCTCTGCTGAAGGCAGATAGGTAGTGGGGGGCTTAGAACCTGGAACCTAGAACCTAGAACCTAGAACCTAATACCTTTCGATCGCGGCTTCGGCATCTAATTCACATTAAGCGCGATCTTATTGTTCCCGATGCGATCGCCAACTTGCAACTTTCCCTTGGCAGAATAATGTTGAGGGCGATACTCGGGAGGAGGTGATGGGAAACCCGAAGTTGGGAAGTCAGGGAGAATTTTGATGCACCCATAGAACGGCAATATCCTAACCGATCTTACTTTGATTGTCTAAAGAGTGCGATCGCCTTTGACTGCCCGAATTGAGTTGAATGGCGTAGAAGTTGAATGACGTATAAGAGGAATCAATTTCAGGAAGTAACTCGCTATCAATACATGAAGTTGCCTCCCGAAGCTGATTCCTCCAACACTCACCTGATGAATCCCATAAAATTTAACCTTGACTCTGGCGGATATGATTGAGAATTTGCGACTTCCGTCGCTGGGAACTCAATGAGAAGGTTTTAACATTTCCCCCACTGCGTTCTAAATGAGTCATGATATTCTGTTTGCGAGAGTCGGTTTTGGGCGCTGGGGCCGGAGTGGGTGCGGGTGCGGGTGCGGCAGTTTCGGACGGGCGTTTGGGTAACCCTAAATTGAAGTTGTCCGAACTGCGTGCGAGATGGGCGAGGATGCGTTTTTTGCGATCGTCAGCGGTCATAGTTGCTCTTGAATCTAAAGTTTTCTGAAGTTTTGTAACTCAATTTTATACTCTAACGCTTCTCCGATATTTCTTGAACTAACCGATAGAATAATTTCCTCGCCGTATAGCCAGTGACGCAATCCTGTAAGCTGTTGGTGCTTTTAAACTGCGACGCTAAATTCTCCAGAAGGCAGCTATGCTGAAGCGCTCCCGTCCCCGCGTCGGACGAAAGAGGTCGGAACCCGCGTCGGCGTAAGAGGATGGACAATACAGCGACTTCAAGGGCACGTACAAATGCGATTAGTGCGACAAACGCGATCGTCGCGATCGTCTCGACGTTCGTCAACACATTGCCATTCTTCCCGACAAATTGAATTTCTCGAAAAAACACCTTCGTCGTCAATAGATACCTGAAGATTGATTGTTCCGCGTTCGGTAATATTTCCATTACTCTCTTTAATCTCGTACTCCAACCGATTTTCGCCATTAATGACTGAAAAGTCGCGTTGACTATGGCTATAGCCAATTTGAAGATCGAACCCTTCCGAATAGCTGCCGCTACTGTACTCGCGATCGGTAAATGGATAAGGATTGCTATTCATTCCCCGAGTGATATTGCGGATAATCGCCCGTCTTCCCGAAGCTGGGGGAGTTGTATTTGACACAAATTGAGCAGCCAGTTTTGAAGGAACGTAAGTTTCGCCCGTACATTGTCCTACATATTCAACCCGGCTAAAATGCGCTCGATTAATCGCGATTCCGCCGCGATCTTTTACAAGGATTTCTGCTGAGTTAGATGATTGAGAAAAGGTGGGTTGCTGATGGAAAGCCAGGAGAAAAATTGTTAAAATCAGCGTACTTAAACCTAAAAGCCAGTGTTTTTTAAGTGAAACAAGGGAATAATTGAACATTGGCAGAAAAAGAAAAGACTTGAGTTTTCACTAAGACTCGATCTAGAGTATAGCGGTTCCGCGCGATCGCGTTTTCAGCCCCGACAGCCTTATCAAACGAGACTTTCGGGGTAGTCCCCACCTCGAACGCCGGACCTCCCCCACCTCCCAACAGACTTGCGATGGATGCCAGCCAACTGTTATCTCGTTACGCCATAGGTGAAAAAAACTTTCGAGAGGTAAACTTGAGAGAAGCCAACCTCAGTCGCGCCAATCTCAGCGCCATCAACCTCAGCGATGCCGATTTGCGGCAAGCTAATCTTTTCAGAGCAAATCTCATCGGCGCTAACTTCATTCGGGCGAACCTCAGTGGCGCGAACCTTGGAGGCGCAAACCTCATGCGAGTTAATGTCAGCGGTGCCAATCTTTGGGGCGCGAACCTCAGCGAAACCGATTTAAGAAGAGCCGATTTGCGAGGTGCCGATTTGCGAGGTGCGGACTTAATGAAAGCAAAACTTCGGGGTTCTGACGTGCGAGGTGCGGACTTGCGAGGTGCGGACTTGAGCGAAGTCAACTTAATTGGAGCCGATCTCAGAAGAAGCGATTTCAGTCAAACTTATCTCAGTCGAGCCAATTTAACTCGCGCGAATCTCGATGGTGCGGATTTAAGCGGCTCGGATTTAAGAGGTGTTATTCTTACGCGCGTTCAAGCAGTGGGAACCAACTTTGAAGGGGCGATTTTGACCGGAGCTTATGTAGAAGATTGGCAAATCGATAGATATACTAACTTAAATCACGTTATCTGCGACTATATTTATTTAAAAGAAGATCGTACAGAACGCCGTCCCAAAAATCCGAACAAGACTTTTTCCTTTGGAGAATTTGTCTTTCTGGTTCAAAAAGATAGAGAAGCCCTTAATTTGATATTTGCTGAAGGGATTGACTGGCGAGCTTTTCTGTTAGCCTTCGAGCAACTGCACGTCGAATTTAATAACAGCGGAGCCATATCCGTGCAGACTCTCGGTTATGAAAGCGATGGAATTTTTGCAGTTGGCTTGAGTATTCCAATGGGGGCCGATCGCGACGCGATCGCGCATTTTTTCGAGCACCAGTACGCCCAAATTGTCAAGCAACTCGAACGCCAGGATCGAACTCTCTTTCACATCCCCAACTCAGAAATCCAACACTACAGAGAGCAAAATGCGAACCTCACGAACATCATGTCCGTCCTGGCAGCAGCCCAACCCGTGCGGGAACGTCCGTAAACCGTTTTCATGCCGATTGGCTGCACAAGGAGATGGGGTGATGGGGTGATGGGGAGAGGGGGAGATGGGGAGAGAGGATTGTAGCAAGATTTAATGAATCCCGTAATTCGGGTATCTTAAGTTGTGTGCATTCAGTAATTATTGCGCTTTCAACCCGTTTTCACTCGAGATTGTCATGCAACTCATTCGGGGAACCACCCAACTACTCGGAATTATCGGACATCCCGTCGAACATTCCTTATCGCCGGTTATCCAAAACGCTGCCTTAGCTCATTTAGGACTCGACTATGTTTATCTCCCGTTTCCCGTCCATCCCGAGAATTTGGAAAAAGCGATCGCGGGATTTGAAGCCACCGGGGTGGTAGGGTTTAATGTCACCCTTCCTCACAAAGCCGAGGTTTTACCCCTCTTGTCCCAAATTTGGCCCGCCGCGCAACTGGTGGGAGCGGCAAACACCGTCTGGCGGACTGAGGCGGGATGGAATGGGACTAATACCGACGTGGAGGGATTTATTGCGCCGCTCAAAGCCATTCATCGCGACTGGAGTCAAGTGGTACCGCTGATTTTAGGATATGGCGGCGCGGCACGAGCAGTCGTAGTGGGTTGTGCTGAGCTAGGCTGCCGAGAAATTCGCGTTGCCGGACGCGATCGCGAGAAATTGGAGAATTTTGAACAAAGCTGGAAGAATACCCCCCTCGCTGACCCGTTGAGCGTTTATAGCTGGGACGAATTGCCAGAGTTGGTATCCCAAACCCAGTGTTTAATCAATACCACACCCGTTGGCATGGCTCCCCATAGCAATTGCTCTCCTCTCAGCGCCGAAGTTGCAGAGTGCCTATCCCCCGACGCGATCGCCTACGATCTGATTTATACTCCCCGACCGACTCAATTTCTTCAACAAGCGCGATCGCGCGGCGCAACCATTATTGACGGCACGGAAATGCTCGTTCAGCAAGGTGCAGCCGCTTTACAAATCTGGCTGCAACAACCGGTTCCTGTCGATGTCATGCGTCAGGCGTTGAAGGAGAGCTTAGGGAAAAGTTAAATACGTCTAATGTGAAGCTCGTAGAGACGTTCAATTGAACGTCCGTACCTGGAGCGTTACTCTATGAGGCAGAAGGCACCAGGGCAGAAGAAACTCCGGTTTTAACGAAAAGTCGTGGTTTTGGTATCTATTTCACGCCGATTGTGTAGTTTCTGAGACCAATGACAAATGACTTGTACGGGCGGGGTAACCCCGCCCCTACCAATGACAAATGACAAATGACAAATGACAAATGACAAATGACAAATGACTAATGATATCGACTTAGAACGTTTTATCTCGGCTTCCCTGCTGCGACTGCGAGTAAAATCGCCATTTTTTGCAACTTTGGCGCTATTTTCCCGTTTTCATCCCACGACTTTAATTCCTACTGCTGCGACAGATGGCAAAGACATCTTTTATAACCCAGACTTTTTAGCCGAACTTCCACCAGCACAAATAGACGGGGTGTTACTGCACGAAGTCCTCCATGCCGCCCTACTCCATGTCATACGACGAGGCGCGAGACAGCCGCAATTGTGGAATATAGCAGCCGATATTGTCGTCAATGGCGCGATCGCAGAACTTGGCCATTTCACCCTTCCCCCCAGCGCAATTCGCGACTCAGAGTTAGAAGACAAAAGCGTTGAAGAAATTTACGAACTACTGATACAAAATCCCCCTAAAAATGGGAACTGCATTTTAGATTTGCTGTCCGAACCGCCCTCTGGCACCGGGGAAAAAGGACAAGGAGAGGAAAGTTTAAAAACAACGCGAAAAGCGGAATTGGAAGCGTACTGGAAAGCCGCCATCCAACAGGCGATAACCATCGCCCGCGCTTCCGAGCAACAGGGAAGTATCCCGGCACGACTGCGACGCGAATTAGGAACATTAACCGAACCGCAACTGGACTGGCGTTCCTATCTTTGGCGCTATCTCGTGCGGACTCCCAACGACTTTTCAGGATTCGATCGCCGTTTTATCGGACGCGGACTCTATCTCGAAACTTTAGAGGGAGAGTCGGTTCGAGTGTTTGTCGCCATCGATACCAGCGGCTCCATTAGCGATCGCCAGATGCGGACTTTTTTGGGGGAAACCTGCGGTATTCTCAGAGCCTATCCCCACCTTGAAGGAACGCTGTTTTATGCCGATGCCAAAGCTTACGGTCCCTATCCCCTGGAGTCGGACAGCACAATTCCGACTCCCGTCGGCGGCGGCGGAACATCCTTTGTTCCTTTCTTCGAGCGCGTTGCCGAAATGTGGGACGGCCAAGACAATGCGGTGTGCGTTTATCTCACTGACGGTTACGGCACATTTCCCCCGGAAACGCCCGAACTGCCCGTTCTCTGGGTTGTCACAGCCGGAGGATTAGACCTCAAAAAATTTCCCTTTGGCGAAACCGTTCGCTTGCTTGAAACCCTTTAGGTTCGTCCGATACGAAGGACCAATGACCAATGACAAATAACCAATGATCCCCTTGCACAGTTGCGCAAAGAACGATTATCTTTAAAGTATCAAGCATCTTAAGTATGAGTCTGTCGGGTTCGAGCGATCGAATCAACCTTAACCTTTAACTGGTATTGCGGCTGAATCGCTTAAAATAGCTCGAAGTACAATTTTTTACTCCACCATTTCAACAAACTGTATGCCGTCGAGCCAAGACTTGGGACAAACCCAAAAGCTCTCTAAAGGGACTGCCATTGGGAAGGTTGTAACTTCCCTTCCCCAACTGATGTGGAACAAATGTCTGGGTTGGCTGTTTGCGCCCTTGTAGCGGCGACTGTCTGGATTAGACCCAAAGCAACAATGGCTTTGAGGGAGAACGGGCTCCCGTTGAAGCGACGCTCGATTTTTCTCCATTGAAGGGAAGAGTGTGCGCGATCGCTTCCCAAAAGTGCGATCGCGCTTGGTTGCAACAGGGGGATGTTAACCGGTCTCACGCCCCAGAGTCGTAGGTCAATTGCGCTCTTGCCAATTCAACTTTTGAGCCGAGAAACCCTTTACCTTTATTTTATGAGTACCAGTGAGTTACTTCAGCATTACAATTTTTTAGAACAATACAACCAGGGACAACGGAACTTTCGGGGCATTCAATTGCCCAAAGCTAACCTCCGCCAAATGCGTCTCAATTGCAGCAATTTGAGTCAAGCTTCTCTGAAAAAAGCGAACTTAACCGGCGCTCGACTCATCGGCACCAACTTCGCAGAAGCCAACTTGCACCGCGCGAAACTGACCCGTGCAATGTTGATCGATGCGAACCTATCTCGCGCGAAACTGACCGAAGCGCTACTGGTCAATGCCGATCTCAGCGGCGCTAACCTTCAGGGAACGGACTTGAGCGGAGCCGATCTCAGTCACGCTTGCTTAATCGGAAGCAGTTTATTGGGTGCCAAACTCCTCGGCGAGGTCCAACTCAGAAAAGCGAATCTCAGAGGCGCAACCTTAACGCGCGCTCTGTTAACCCAAGCGAATTTAAGTCGAGCGATTTTAATCAAAGCGATTCTCACCGAGGCGGATTTGAAGGGGGTAAATCTTAAAGATGCCTTGCTCGTACGCGCCTACTTGCAACGAGTCAACCTCAGAAAAGCTAACCTCCAAGGAGCCGATCTCAGTTTTGCCGATTTACGTAAAGCTGACTTGAGCGGTGCTAACTTCAAAGAAGCGAATTTAGAAGGGGCGAACTTGAGTCATGCCAATTTAACAGGTGCAAATTTTTGTAAGGCGAACTTACAAGAAGCGGATTTGAATCACGCCGTCCTTCAATTTGCTCAACTCAGTCATGCGAATTTGACGGGAACGAATTTGCTTAACGCGAATTTAGAAGAAGCCAATCTTGAGTGTACCGACTTATATCAAGCTGAATTGTTATTTGCGGATTTAGCTCGCGCTAATTTAAGTCGAGCAAAATTGCAGGAAACCAATTTTATCAATTAATAATTAACAATTAATTGATTGGGCATAAGACCTCTTCGTAAAGGAAGAAAAGGAGACGGAGGGAACGATCTGTGGGAGTATGTCACTTTGGATGCCCTCTCCCAATCTTAGGAGAGGTAATTATTCATTATTCATTATTCATTATTCATTATTCATTATTCATTATTCATTGAAGCTTGCAGCCGCTCCTCCGACGGCGGAAAGGTTGTCTCTAACTTGTTTTTGGGAAAAAAGTGGTAATTTTCCAACAATTGCGCCTATGCTATAGGTAGTATCTAAGCCGTCTCGAATCGGAGTATCGATAAGAATGAAAAAAATGGGAACCCATCTGGTTGTCGATGCGTGGCAAGCTCCCGGAGATTTGCTCAACGACCCGGAGCGCATCCGCCGCGCCATGATTGATGCCATTGATGCCGGAGAGGCTACCCTGATTGACTTGTGCGTACACCAGTTCAGTCCCCACGGAGTGACAGCAACAGCAACGCTCGCAGAGTCTCATATTGCAATCCATACCTGGCCCGAGCATGGCTATTTTGCGGCAGATTTATTTTTTTGCGGTCGCGGAAAGCCTCGAGAGGCAATGAAATTATTACAAACTGCCTTACAAGCGAAGCAGATAGCGATGCGCGAAAGCGATCGCGGTTTTCCCCCATCAACGGAGCCCCTCGAGCCAAGTATGGCAGAATTCAAACAGCGAGTCGAACAAGTGGCCATTGTTTGAGGGAGATTTCTCAAATCTCGATCGAGCAGGGGGCGGACGATGAAACCCTAAAAAGCGCGCTCATCCCAAGCTGATTCCCAAGCAATTTATCTCAGCTTCCGCCCTTCACTTACACCGAAAGCTTTCAATTCAATCGATTTTTTGCTCTAGAAAATATCTTGAGTCCCTCGAGGGAAAGCTTGATTTTATTGCGTCTCAATTTAAGCCTTCTCATCGGTTAAAACGGAATTTTTGGTCGAGCGTGCAGTCAACACACAGTTACAGTACAAATCCACCTGCGGAGAAATGCGCCTCTGAATGTACTTACTTCCGATCGTCCTATTTTTGATTTTGGCTTTGCTCCCTCTAGTGGTGTCTCTAGTGCTACTGCGCCGTATCAAACAGAGATGGCAGGCTAGACTGAGGCGAATTCGCTCGGCGACTGCACTTGAGGCGAGAAGCTACCCGAGTTCGAGGATCGGCGACGATCCCATTGACCTCCACGATTATTTTATCGGCGATTTAAGCTGTCACTATAACGCGCGATCGCCTTATATTCGCTGTGCCGTCAATCCCAGCGGTCCTTGCGAGGGATGTAGCTCCTATCAACCGAGAGAACATTCCGAAACCCGAATTGAAAAGTGGGATAGCGACTTAGAATAAATTGTTGGGGATTTAAAAATTAAAAATTAAAAATTAAAAATGGCTCTCCTAGACTTGTCATGGTAAATTAGTAGCTTAAATCAGCTTAAACCGCGAAATGGAAAGGGTTTGTTTCAAGCTAAGTTATCACAGCTACTCTAGGAGAGCCTTAAAAATTAAATACAATTCCCCCCTGCTCCCCCTGCTCCCCCTGCTTCCCCCGCTCCCCCTGCTCATCACAACACTATATTCA
>JAXHVQ010000175.1:0-10527 GCA_034189065.1 Cyanobacteriota bacterium | reverse complement strand
GGAGCGGGGGAGCGGGGGGAGCAGGGGAAGCAGGGGAGCGGGGGAAGCAGGGGGAACAGGGAGAGCAGGGAGAGCAGGGGGAGCAGGGAGAGCAGGGGGAGCAGGGGGGAATTGTTTTTAATTTTTAATTTTTAATTTTTAAGCAATCCTAATACACCGCTTCGCGCATTGATTAATAGGGTTTGCCGCTTTGTGCAGCAAGCCCTAACTTAGAAGGTTGCTCTAAAACGTTCCCACCCCTCTACCCCAATGAACCAGAGTGGGAGACGAAAAATCATCGGTTTGCTGTATCTATATTCACATAAGAGGGGGTTATCTAATTGCTGGCTCTGCCCTTTGGGAGTTTTTTTGTACGCTGCCCCATTATACAGTTGTCTACTGTATGCTGGTTGCTAGTTACCGCTTACTGTTTACTGCAAAAGGGGGATTGGCAGAAAAAGGAATAAACGCTATCATTGACCAACTCTGTCGCGTCCGTTAACCGAAAAACCTTGGTCTCAAGCCTCTGTCCTTCTAAGGGAACCCGTGAAAGAGAAGATTTCAGCTTTCAAGGCGAGTCTCAGCTAGAGGTACTGGTAACTGGTAACTGGTAACTGGTAACTGAAATGACAGGCGGTTAACCCTACCTCCTTCCTTTCCTTGGAGCTGTTAAACTGCTGGAAATCTTTCAAACTCGCCCAGCAGCTCGGAGGATCGGCAATGGTTGCTTGCATTGAGGTCGAACTTTGCTATCTACCCACATCCGCGAGGAGCGTAAATCCCGATCGAGCTGCGATCGGATAAATTTAGTTTACGCTTAAGGGAAAATAGAAGCACCAAACCACAGCTTTTCGTTGAAACAGGCGTTTCACGAAATGTCTTTACTTCCTAATAAGTCCCCTGTATCTTATGTTCCGTGCCGCATCGCGAGTAACGACCCTTTGAAAATTCGCATTTTGACGTAATTTTTCGATTCAATGCTTTTTTGACGCGATCGCCATCTGCTAAGAATGACTGCTGCTCCTCTCCCCCGCCAACAACCCTCCCAAGACCCAGACGACGAAGCGGGTCTACTCCCAGAGGCGACTCCCGTTTCCGCCCTCAAAGAATTAGTTGCCCGCCTGCACCGAGAGCAGAACAAAGTTCAAAATCTGCTCAGTTCGTTAGGATTTGCGCTGCGCAGTTTCAATAATTTGAATCAATTCCTAGAACTGGTTCCACTGATGGCGGCGCGAGTAACCGATGCAGACGGGGGCGCGCTAATTTTGTTTAAATCTGACGGTCAGCCTAGTTTAGAACAAATTCATTGCCAGGAGGGATACGCCTGCTCCGAAATTCGCCAAGCCCTCGAACGGGCGACTCGTCAGGAAACGATCGCCAAACAGAGCGATCGCGCGGACTCGATTCCTCATTCTATTTCCAGTTTGACCCTCGACGAACGGCTCAAAAATTCCTTAGAGGAGGGAGTGCGACTATTTGGTACGCCAATTTTGGTCAAAAGTCAAGAGAGGGGCAGAATTTATGTTTTCAACCGGGATACAGATTATGTCTGGACGGCAACTCGCCAGCGCTTAGTTCAGCTCGTCGCCGATCAAACCGCCGTCGCCATCGCCAACCACGAACTCACCAACGAACTACGTCAAAAAGAACGTCTCGATCGCGAACTGGAAATCGCCTCAGAAATTCAAGTTCATCTCCTCCCCAGTCAATGCCCCGAAATCCAAGGAGTCGAACTCGCCGCAGACTGCCAAACCGCCAACCGCGTCGGCGGCGACTACTACGACTTTATCCCCACCCACACCGATCGCGAGGCGATTGAAGCGCGATCGCGCGCGCGCCGGTCTCCGAGTAGAGGCGATCCCCAAACCATGACTTCGGCTCCGTGGAGTATTGTCATCGGCGATGTCATGGGAAAAGGGGTTCCCGCCGGCTTAATTATGACCATGACGCGAGGAATGTTGCGGGCGGAAGTTCTCAACCGCCACTCCCCCGCCCGCATCCTCCAACACCTCAACCGCGTCATGTACGCAGATTTGGAAAATTCTCACCGCTTCGTCACGCTCTTTTACTCCGAATACGACCCCAAAACGAGAATTCTCTCCTATAGTAACGCCGCCCACAACCCGCCTCTGCTGTGGCAAGCGGCAACCGATCGCCTGACGCGCCTAGATACGTGGGGAATGCTCGTGGGGTTGGAAGCGGACTCGGAATACGAAGACGCGCACATTAAACTGGAACCGGGGGATACAGTGCTTTATTATACAGACGGATTTACCGATGCCGTCAATCGTAGCGGCGATCGCTTCGACGAAGAAAATTTAGCCAATGCCTTTTGTTGGGCGACCCGCCAAGGATATCGCCCCGCCGCCATTCTCGACTACCTCTTCGATCGCGTCCAGCAATTTATCGGCAGCGGCGATCGCAACGGAGATGACATGACTTTGGTCGTGATGCAGCTAAAATTATCTTAGCGAAAAATAAAAAAGGTCATTACTGGTGCCGAAGGTGAGTTAAGATTCATCATCGGCGGGTCAATGGCAAAATTCGTCGCTTTTTGGAACATTGAGTTATACAAACATCAAAATGATGACACTACTAGATGGGATAGATGTGGCGAAAGCGGGTTTGGATTGTCTGACAAGCGGGGCGGACATCGTATCGTTTTCTTCGGGAATTTGGTCTTGGGACTGGACAATCGTTGCTCAAAACGTCGAAGATCCCGACGTAGTGGGACAAATGCAAAGAGCGTTTCAGGGCTTCGTCGAGTCCGGTCAACTTTGGGCGCTGATTATCGGCTTTGTGCTGGGATTTGGATTTAAATCGCTGCTGCCGGGATAAAATAAGCCTAAAATTTTCCGATCGCTATAGTAATAGCCAAGACGACATCTACTCGAAGGGAAAAATACACCTATGACATCTGACGCAAAAACTTGGAGCGATCGCTTTGAAGGCAGCCTGCACCCCGCGATCGCGCGCTTTAATGCGAGTATCGGTTTTGATATCGAGCTGATCGAGTACGATCTTACCGGTTCGATAGCCCACGCGCAAATGCTCGCCCGCAGCGGCATTATTTCCCCCGAAGAAGGCGAACAGTTAACCTTTGGGTTGGAACAAATTCGAGGCGAGTATCGAGACGGGAAATTTCAACCCGGACTCGATGCGGAAGACGTTCATTTTGCCGTGGAACGACGGCTGACGGAATTGGTGGGCGATGTTGGGAAGAAGTTGCACACCGCGCGATCGCGTAACGACCAAGTGGGAACCGATATTCGCCTGTATTTGCGCGATAAAATTGAGCAAATTCGCGCTCAATTGCGAGACTTTCAAAGGGTTCTTCTCGACTTGGCAGCGGCGAATGTGGAGACGCTGATTCCGGGCTACACGCACTTACAACGGGCCCAACCGTTGAGTTTGGCCCACCACCTCCTCGCCTACTTTCAAATGGCCCAGCGCGACTGGGAACGCTTGGGGGAGGTTTATCGACGCACGGATACTTTACCGCTGGGAAGTGGGGCCCTCGCAGGAACCACCTTTCCCATCGACCGCCATTTTACCGCTGAAAAGTTGCAATTTGGCAGCGTTTATGCTAATAGCTTGGACGGGGTAAGCGATCGCGATTTTGCCATCGAATTCCTCAATGCGGCGAGCTTAATTATGGTTCACCTCAGTCGGCTGAGCGAGGAAATGATTTTGTGGTCTTCCCAAGAATTTAATTTTATTAGTCTCAAAGATAGCTGCGCCACAGGTTCGAGTATTATGCCTCAAAAGAAGAATCCCGACGTTCCCGAATTGGTTCGCGGGAAAACCGGGCGCGTGTTTGGGCATTTGCAAGGAATGCTGGTATTAATGAAGGGGTTGCCCCTGGCTTATAATAAGGATTTGCAAGAAGATAAAGAGGCGATTTTCGACGGGGTAAAAACCGTTAGTGGGTGCCTCGAAGCCATGACGATTTTGTTAGGAGAAGGAATCGAATTTCGACGCGATCGCCTGCACGAAGCTGTTAACGAAGATTTTGCCAATGCTACCGATGTAGCAGACTATTTAGCCGCGCGAGGCGTTCCTTTTCGAGAGGCTTACAATTTAGTGGGGAAGGTGGTGAAAACCAGTTTGGCGGCTGGAAAATTGCTCAAAGATTTAACATTGGAAGAGTGGCAGCAAATTCACCCTGCTTTTGCTGAAGATATTTACGATGCGATCGCGCCCCGGCAAGTCGTCGCTGCCCGCAATAGCTACGGTGGGACGGGTTTTGAGCAAGTTCGTAAGGCTTTGGAAGAGGCAAAAGCTTTGGTTTAAATGCTGTTGGGGCTGACAACCTCGCGTCGATAGCGATCGCGCAGTATAGCGTTTCTCTCTTGAGTGAAGTACGACCGATCCCCCCTAACCCCCCTTAAAAAAGGGGGGGACTTATGCTAGAAAAATCTACCTCATCCATTTGAAAAGTTAGTGTAAGTAGGTGGGCGTAATTAAAAGAACAATGTCTCCAGCTAAAACCCTTATCTGGCAAGGAATACGAATTTCGAGGTTATGCGTTTATTTTTGCCCACCTACTTAGGGTGGGAATTGCCGTTAATAAGCTACAATCGAACAAATTCTCTCGCATTGGCAATGCCCACCACAACGAGGGCGGTGGGTGAGGAACTTTAGGGAAGAATTGTTCGCAATGAATAATTGCCTCTCCTTATTGTTATTTTGCAACCCCCTGTGAGGTGCGTTTAGCAGCAGTTAGTATTCGGAGGCTAATTCTGAGGACTAAAAAGTATTGTCATTTAGGTAATGTAGGGTGGGAATTGCCGTTCATAAGTTACAATCAAACAAATTCTCTCGTATTGGCAATTCCCACCACGACGAGGGCGGTGGGTAAGGAACTTTAGGGAAGAATGATAAAGTAAAGTTGTCATTTCAGTTACCAGTTACCAGTCAAAAGTCAGGAGATTCTAGGTACAAAGATAGACTTACCAAATTTCTCCTCGCCGGTAAGTTAAAACTCCATTAGGTATTTAAACCGTCATTGGCTGTAACATCCCATACAGATACTTTTGCTTTGAACTCAGGGTCGTTATCCTGCGCTTGATAAGCTTCTTCCAATTCTTTGAGAAACAGTTTCTTTTTTCGTTTCCAGGCAAATCTATAAATCAAACGACTCAGATTGCTGAATAGACCATCTATAAAGTGGACAAAAAAGTTATTCCAAATTATACGAATTTTTCGATTCACGAGCTGTCAATTATCTAATTCAGGATTTACGTAACTACACCACATATAGCAATAAAGGTGCGTTACGCTGCGCTAACGCACCCTACAAATAGAGGCTTTGCGTAAGTCCTATAATTATTTAGTTTAATTGAAATATTATAACTCAAAGATCGTATTTTTGCTACTAATAAACTTGAATTCAGGTAAAATAAAGATTTCCATCGAATTGCTTTTCGCGCGATATTGCGGCAACATCGAATCCGCCCAAACTCAGAACTTCAAATAACTCATGCAACGAGTCGCGATCGCGCCCCAACAACGGCAAAACGATACAATTATTTTATCGCCCCAGCAACAGCACTATCTCTATCGGGTATTGCGTCTGAAAAAAGGCGATCGCTTTATTGCAATGGATGGCGAAGGACAATCTTGGATTGCTTGTTTGGGCGAACAACAAGCTGAAATTCTCCAAACCCTCCTAGTGCAAAACGAATTACCCATCGCCGTCACCTTGATGGTAGCCCTTCCCAAAGGCAATACCTTCGACGAAATCGTCCGCTGTTGTACCGAATTAGGCACTGCCGCCTTCGTGCCAATTTTAAGCGATCGCGTCCTCCTCAATCCCAGTCCCCAAAAACTCCAACGCTGGCGGCGCATCGCCACAGAAGCCGCCGAACAGTCGGAACGCCAATGGGTTCCCACCGTCGCCGATCCCGTTCCCTTTACCCCCGAAACATTGCTTTCCGACGCGCCATTTTCTCGCCGTTACATCTGCGTCGCCCGAGGGAACTTTCCCCATCTTCTTTCAGATTTGCAACAATTTAAAGCCACTTTCCCATCAGACGCGGTAGGATCGGGAGACATCGCCATCGCCATCGGTCCCGAAGGCGGTTGGACGGCTGAAGAAGTCAAGGGCGCGATCGCGGCCGGGTTCCAACCCGTTTCCCTGGGAAAGCGCATCTTACGCGCTGCAACCGCCCCCATTGTTGCCCTTTCTTGGGCGGCTGCTATTTTTGAAGAAAGTATTTAATTTGTTATTGGTCATTGGTCATTTGTCCTTCGTCATTTGTCCTTCGTCATTTGTCATTTGTCATTTGTCATCCCCAACTCTGAACCCATAACCCCGTCTCCCCGTCTCCCATAACTGGTGAACCCATAACTGGTGAACTCTGAACCCATAACTGGTGAACTCTGAACCCATAACTGGTGAACTCTGAACTCTGAACTCTGAACCCATAACCCCGTCTCCCATTCTTTCCTCAAATATATTGATTAACGAGATGCTAAACGAAATCTCAGACGCAATTAAAATCCAAGACTACAAAACAGCAATTCGTTTGCTCAAACCCCTCCTCAAAAAAGACCCCGACGACCCGTGGTTGCAGTATTATGCCGGTCGCGTTTACGAAGGGACGGGAAAACTTGAATCCGCCCGAAATATCTATTTCAAACTATTGCCCAAAACAACTAATCCCAAATTAATGGCTCAAATTCGACAGCGGATTGGTCGCTTAGAAGAAATTGAGAAAAAAGAACGAGAACAAGCTATTTCTCTGGCTAAATCTCAAGAAGGCGGAACTAAACCCAGTCTTTTAATTTTAGAACCCATTGCTTCTCAATTAAAACAAGAAGCCGCACAGAAATTTGCTAAAATTGTCCAACTCGACCCTTATATCGCTCGCTTGCAACTGCCGAGTCGAGGGTGGCGCTTGTATCGCACCGGTTCCTTGGGAGAACTGCGCTATTTAAGTTCCAAATTAGTCGAAGCCAAAATCCCCAGTTTTTGCGAATCCTTAGAAGCAATCGACCAATTGGAAGTGTTAGAAGTAAATTACTTTTTATCGGAAACCCTAGATGTTGTAGCCCGCTGCCAAAATCAAGATGGACAGGAAGGAACCATTGATTTTGACTGGTCGGAAGTCGATCGATGGGTTGAAGGACGTTTACCTTTATTTGAATCGGTCGTTACGGTGGATGTCAAACATAAACTTCAACGCAAAACTCAGTTTCAAGATTATGTATACTGTGTCGATTTGCACTTATCGAGTCGAAATTGTATCCTAAGACTTTGCGATCGCACTTACCAATTTCAGCAAGGCCTTGATTTTGCCACTCCTTCAGACCCCACTTTGGCTATGGTCGGAGGAACCGTCAGCCAAAGTTGGCAGAAGTTAACTAAGTTTCTCCGAGAACGATTGCCCCACGCCGACTCATATTCCGACTTTACGCCCTTTGCCGAAACCGCCTTGGGCTTTACAGAAATGTTAAGTCGCGTCAAACCTCGCCTCGACCTCAAACGGCGCAAAGAAACCCCTTGGGACAGCGCATTTCAATTGTACAGCGGTTTGGTTTTCTTGCGATCGCCTCAACCGCGCGATCGCCATTCTCCCATCCCCGCATCTTAAAATAATATAAAACCTGGTTGAATGACCTAAGTTAAGGCTGACGGAGAGAGCGGGAGAGCGGGAGAGGGGGAGAGCGGGGGATGGGGAGAGGGGGAGTAGGAAAGGTTTCCTGTTAACTGATTACTGGTAACTGATTACTGAAATGACCGATCCAAAAATTCTTCAACAACGCCGCCAAAACCTCGCCCGCGCCCTTGACATTCCCGTCATTTTATGGTCGGGACAAGCAGTCTCGCGCAACTTTCCCGCCAATCGCTTCCCCTTCCGAGCCAGCAGTCATTTCCTCTACTTTACCGGATACTCCTTAGAAAACGCCGCCATTCGCCTCGAAGCAGGTCAACTCGAACTTTTTGCCGACGATCCTTCCCCAGAAAGTTGTCTGTGGCACGGAGAAGCGCCAACAACCGCAGAAATTGCGCTCTCAATCGGGGCAGATGCCCACTATCCCCTGTCGCAACTCCCTTCTCGCGCCCAAAACGCGGCAACCCTCGCGGTACAAGATTTAGCAACTCGCGCCCAACAGTCTCGCATCCTTCAGCGCGCCGTCGAATTCCCCCCAACTGCCGAGGATTTGGAGTTAGCCAAAGCCATCGTTGGGTTGCGCCTGTGCCACGACGAAGCTGCACTGCGGGAGTTGCGAACCAGCGCTGCCGTAGCGGTTGAAGCGCATTTGGCGGGAATGAGGGCAGCGCGAAGGGCGAAAACCGAGGCGGAAGTTCGCAGCGCCATCGAAGGGGTCATTATTGCTCGCAACATGACTTGTTCTTACAATAGCATCGTCACGACACGCGGGGAAGTATTGCACAACGAACGCTACGACAATCGGTTACAACCGGGAGATTTAATTCTTGCCGATGTTGGGGCGGAAACTCAAAGCGGTTGGGCTTCGGATATTACGCGCACTTATCCGGTGGGAGGCGAATTTTCTCCCACCCAGCGCCAAATTTACGAAATCGTTTTAGCGGCGCACGATGCTTGCATTGCCCGCATTCGCCCGGAAGTAGAATATTTGGATATTCATTTATTAGCCGCGAGTATTTTGACTGAAGGGTTAGTGGATGTGGGTATTTTGCGCGGCAACGTGGCAGATTTGGTAGAACGGGATGTCCACGCCCTATTTTTTCCCCACGGAGTCGGACATTTGTTGGGGTTAGACGTTCACGATTTAGAAGATTTGGGCGATTTGGCGGGGTATGAGTGGGGGAGACAGCGCAGCGATCGCTTTGGGTTGAAGTATTTGCGTTTAAATCGGCCGTTACAGTCGGGAATGGTGGTGACAATTGAGCCGGGATTTTATCAAATTCCGGGAATTTTGCACGACCCCAAAACGCGATCGCGCTACGGGGATGCAGTGAATTGGGAACGCCTCGCGCAGTTTAGCGATACGCGGGGCATTCGCATCGAAAATGATGTTTTGGTCAACAAATCGGGCGCGGAAGTTTTGACGGCGAAACTCCCCAGACGAGTTGAAGATATCGCGATCGTGCAAAATTCATTTTAAAAATCTAGATTTTCTAGTACAAAAGTTCTAAACTAAAGATGGATTTATCGAAATCTTCGAGTTCAACAAATCTATGGAAACTCTAACAACAGTACAACGGGAACTTTACGAATGGTTGGTGGAATATATTCGTACCGAACAGCATTCCCCCTCGATTCGTCAGATGATGGAAGCGATGAATTTAAAATCGCCCGCCCCCGTTCAAAGTCGTTTAGAACGGCTGAGAAACAAGGGATATATCGACTGGACTGAAGGCAAGGCGCGCACCATTCGCCTTCTCCATCACCAACAAGGGGTACCCGTACTGGGCGCAATTGCGGCGGGTGGATTAGTCGAACCTTTCACCGACGTACAGGAACAACTGGATTTATCTAATATTGTGCGCCAACCCAACTGTTTTGCCTTGAGGGTGACGGGCGATAGTATGATTGAGGATTTGATAACCGACGGCGATATGGCAATTGTGCGATCGCTTCCCGCCAACGAAGAACCCAAAAATGGAGCCATTGTCGCCGCCCGAGTCGAAGGACACGGAACGACGCTCAAACGCTTCTATCGCAGTGCGAACAAGGTAACGCTCAAACCCTCAAATGCCAGCTACTCTCCCATTGAGGTAGCGGTTGAAGTCGTCCACGTCCAGGGGATATTAGTGGGGGTTTGGCGCGGGTATCAATCCATTAGTCTCGCCGGAATTTAAGGGGTTTTAGGTGTTGGGTTTTGGGTTGAGACTCCTGGAATCTAATTTGATTGACGAGGGTACTAGGAGATGGGGAGATGGGGAGATGGGGAGATGGGGAGATGGGGAGATGGGGAGATGGGGGGAAATATCTGTTGACTCCATTTTTGCGACAATGGACAATTGCTTTGGAGTTGAATGAAAAACCAACAACTTTTGCGCGCTAAAACCGATCGCTCTCTCGCTAACTTTGGCTTGTTTTCGTCAAAATAAGGGTGCATGGGAGAGATTTATACATACCTCGATCCTAATTTCCACCCAATCGTCAAACTCAAGACACGCACCTTATCTTCATTCTTCGACTAAAATGCACCACTCGTGTAATTCATACTCGACGCAACCATTTTCGATTAACGGATCGCTTTCAACAATAGTGCGTGCCTCTGCCATTGAACCGGCTTGAAACAAGAGCATTCCTCCCCCGTATTCTGCCCAATATCCCGTTTTAGCGTTGTGACCTTTGGCAATTAAATCGCGAACGTAATCGAGATGAGCGGGAACGTAGCGGTCGAAGGTATTTTTGTCAACAATTCCTTTTTCAATCTTAACAAACCAGGGCATGATTAAAAATAAGGTAGAAGCATAAGCTTAATTAGGGCTTGCTGAAAAAAGCCTAAAGCCAGACAGCAAGGGGAAACTAACCACAAGAGAGTCCCGAAAAAATTGATGGGAAAGGACGAATTATCGTTAAAATGAGTCAAAACCCCTTGCAC
>JAXHVQ010000174.1:0-10639 GCA_034189065.1 Cyanobacteriota bacterium | reverse complement strand
TATTCATTATTCATTATTCATTATTCATTATTCATTATTCATTATTCATTATTCATTATTCATTATTCATTATTCATTATTCCGCAGTAAACTAATTCCTTGTCCTGCCAACCATCCCGTTGTCCAGGCACTTTGAAAATTAAATCCGCCGGTTATTCCATCGATATCTAAAATTTCTCCAGCAAAATATAAGCCAGAACAACAACGACTTTCCATTGTCTTAAAATTCACCTCCTTCAAAGGAACGCCGCCACAAGTGACAAATTCTTCTTTGAACGCGCCCTTTCCTCGAATTTCGTAGCGTCCCTGTACGAGTTCTTCAATTAAAGCGTTTAATAAAACGTTTGAAAGTTCGGCCCAAGGTTTGTCAGGTTTAATGCCGAGATGGTGAATTAAGCTCTGCCAAAGGCGTTTGGGCAAATCGACAGGACAATTTGTTGCAATCTTGCGCTTGACAAACTGAGCTTTATAGTTTAATAGATGTTGTCTTAAAGTTTGGGCATTGTACTCAGGAATCCAATTAACATAAAGGAAATTGCGATAGTTGCGATCGCGCAATTCTCTCGCTCCCCACGCTGACAATTTGAGAACCGCCGGACCGCTCAATCCCCAATGGGTTATCAACAACGGCCCAACTTGTTCTAATTTCGTTTTCCCTGTTTCTAAAAGGCGCAGACGAACCGTTTCGACGCTGATTCCGGCTAAACCTTGTAAGCGAGAATCTTTGATATTAAATGTAAAAAGAGAAGGAACTGGAGGAATAATCGTATGTCCTAAATCCTTCGCCCATTGATACGCGAGGCGGTTACTTCCCGTTGCGAGGAGGACGCGATCGCATTCTAAAATTTCTCCACCTTTTAACCTAATTTTAAAACAAGAGGGAGCAATGTTTTCGAGGGATTCAACTTTGGCACCCGTTCGCAACTGAACTCCCGCTTCGGTTGCCCTTTGCAACAAACAATTGGCGATGGTTTCCGAAGAGTCAGTAATGGGAAACATTCGTCCGTCCGCTTCGGTTTTCAACTTTACGCCGCGACTCTCGAACCACGCGATCGTATCTTTGGGTTGGAAGCGCGCAAAGGCTCCTCGCAGCGCCTTGCCGCCTCGGGGGTAGTTTTGGGTCAAAATCGCCGGATCGAAGCAATGGTGGGTCACGTTGCACCTCCCGCCGCCGGATATTAGCACTTTTGCAAGGGGGGTACGTCCCGCTTCGAGTACGGTGACGCGCGCGCGAGGATTAGCCGTCGCGCAGGAAATTGCGCCGAAAAATCCCGCCGCGCCTCCACCAATAACGATGACTCGTAAATCTTGTTTAGTCAAAAGATTTTAATTTTTAATTTTCTTCCGGTTCAAAATCCTCTTTACTCGCGCCGCACACCGGACAAACCCAATCGTCGGGAATATCGTCAAAGGCAGTCCCCGGTTCAATTCCGCCGTCGGGATCGCCTTCTGCTGGGTCGTAAACGTAATTACAAACCGTACAAACGTATTTCATATCTTTGTCTCCTTTACTTTATCGAGAAAAGTTTAATTGTATTGTTAGGGATTTTGCTATTTTACAAGGGCGATGGAGGGAGCTTGACTACTCCGATTAAAATCCCCATCAAAATCGGCGCATTTTCTCGGTTAAGTAGAGAAGTCCCGAAAGAATCGACAACAGGATTAATATCCAGAGGACTCCCCCTGGAATAAAGCTGAGAACCCCGAACCCGCGCAGCACATAGGTAATGACGGTGAGGGCGAGGATCATTAAAAATAGGTAGCCAAGGGTTGAAATGGGAGAACGACGGGAACTCATTTTAGGTTTTAGGTTCTAGGTCTTGGGTTTTAGGTTTTGGGTGAAAATTAACGATTCTTTGCAAAAGGGCGAGTTTGACGCAAATTATAGGTTCTGAGTCTTGGGTTTTGGGTTTTCGGTGAAAAATTAACGATTCTTTGCAAAGGAGCGAGTTTGACCCCAGTCGTTCGTTAAATTTCCCTTCGCCAATGGAGCTACCAACCCAGCACGAACCATTGTAGCCCTTTACTCGCCCAGACTATATGAAAGGTCGGGCGCGATCGCGCTTTTTGTTTATTGTAACGATTTATAGTAATCCGTTGAGTAAAATGCCTTTTAAGCTCAAAATAAACCTTGAGAGCTGTCGGTCAGCATTTAAAACCGCGCGAGACAACAAAGAAAAGCTCGGGAGAACCATTACGCCATCATTCAATCTAAGCGCCTCTTCCCAAGACCCGACAATTGGACAATAATGCAAAACAGAGAAAAGCCACCTTCCACCTCAAGGGGAAGTAACAAAACCCAGACTCAACCCACCCAATAGGAGACAACCCCCATGAAACTCTCAGTCTACGGAAAAGGCGGAATCGGTAAATCCACAACAAGCTGCAACATCTCCGTTGCCTTAGCCAAACGCGGCAAAAAAGTTTTGCAGATCGGCTGCGATCCTAAGCACGACAGCACGTTCACCCTCACCGGATTTCTGATTCCCACCATCATCGACACCCTTCAAGAAAAAGACTTTCACTATGAAGACATTTGGCCCGAAGATGTCATCTATAAAGGGTATGGTGGCGTAGACTGCGTAGAAGCAGGCGGCCCCCCTGCTGGTGCGGGTTGTGGCGGATATGTTGTCGGCGAAACCGTGAAACTCCTCAAAGAACTCAACGCCTTCGACGAATACGATGTCATCCTCTTCGATGTCCTCGGCGATGTCGTTTGCGGCGGTTTTGCCGCACCCCTCAACTACTCCGACTATTGCATGATTGTCACCGATAACGGTTTTGACGCACTGTTCGCCGCCAACCGTATCGCTGCCTCAGTTCGGGAGAAAGCGCGCACTCACCCTTTGCGCCTCGCCGGTTTAATCGGTAACCGGACTTCCAAGCGCGACTTGATTGAAAAGTACATCGAAGCAGTTCCCATGCCAGTTTTGGAAGTGCTGCCATTGATTGAAGACATCCGCGTCTCTCGCGTTAAGGGGAAAACGTTGTTTGAAATGACAGAAAACGACCCATCTCTCAGCTACGTCTGCGATTATTATCTCAATATTGCCGACCAAATTTTAGCGATGCCAGAAGGGGTTGTTCCCAACGACGCGCAGGATCGGGAATTGTTCTCTTTACTGTCCGATTTTTATCTCAATCCCCAACAACCTACCGTCAAAACCGCAGAGGAAGAATTAGACCTAATGATGGTATAACTTTGTTCGTAGTAAGCGCTTTAGCGCTTGTCGCCGTTCGTAGTAAGTGCTTTAGCACTTATCAAATCGGTTAGATTTTTTCAAGCTAACCGATTTGTAAAATAGGAAAGAGAATGACTTGCTAAGAAGTTGCGATCGCTTAAGCTAAGGAGCAAGGTTCTTAAATGCTTCCTATACCAAAAATGGACTAGATCGCAGAATTTCTTGTAAAAATCAGTAACGGTTTGCATCGTTTACCCGTCTAGAAAAAATTGTCTAATATGACCTTTTTTGAGAAATTCACAACTTCGTTAAAACAAAAATGGTTAGAATATTTTCAACGCTTACCCAAAGCATTGCTTTTTTTTCGACAGCTCAACTCAGATACACGAGCAATCACAGAAATTTTAGGAATCCTAAACCTTAATTTAGCAAAAGAACTCGAAAAAAGAGCAGAAGCGAGAACCCAACAAACCGAAATCGTTTCCTTATTGCCCGAATCCGATCGCGAAAACCAAGACACCCAAACCCTAAATTAAAAAGGAGAATCACAAAAATGACCGTTTCCCAAGAACCCAGCGCACTAACTTTTGACTGCGAAACCGGCAACTACCACACCTTTTGTCCCATTAGTTGCGTCGCTTGGCTGTACCAAAAAATCGAAGATAGCTTCTTCCTCGTCATCGGGACCAAAACTTGCGGCTACTTCCTACAAAATGCAATGGGAGTGATGATTTTTGCCGAGCCGCGCTATGCAATGGCAGAACTCGAAGAAGCCGATATTTCCGCGCAATTGAAAGATTACGAAGAATTGAAAAGATTGTGCTTGCAAATTAAACGCGATCGCAATCCCAGCGTCATCGTTTGGATCGGCACCTGTACCACTGAAATCATTAAAATGGACTTGGAAGGGTTAGCGCCGCAACTCGAAGCGGAAATCGGCATTCCCATCGTCACCGCGCGCGCCAACGGACTCGACTATGCCTTCACCCAAGGCGAAGATACCGTCCTCGCAGCAATGGCCCACAAATGTCCCAATAAAGTTGTCGAAGGGGAAAAAGAAGAACGCAACGCTATTACCAAACTTCTCAACTTCGGACGCAAAAAAGAAGATATTTCAGAAGAGTCTGAATATGCCGAACATCCTCCCCTCGTTCTGTTTGGTTCTCTCCCCGATCCCGTCGTCACCAATCTAACTTTAGAACTGAAAAAACAAGGCATTCAAGTATCTGGTTGGTTGCCTGCCAAACGCTACACCGAACTCCCCGTTATCGAAGAAGGATACTACGTTTGTGGTGTAAATCCCTTCCTCTCTCGTACCGCAACTACCCTCATGCGCCGTCGCAAGTGCAAACTTATCGGCGCGCCATTTCCCATTGGTCCCGATGGAACGCGCACTTGGATTGAAAAAATTTGCTCTGTCTTTGGCATCGAACCGAAGGGACTCGAAGAACGGGAAGCGCAAATTTGGGAGAATTTGGAAGACTATATCAAACTGATTCGCGGCAAATCGGTGTTCTTTATGGGGGATAATTTGCTAGAAATTTCCCTGGCGCGCTTCCTCATTCGCTGCGGCATGACTTGCCCGGAAATCGGCATTCCTTATATGGATAAACGCTATCAAAAAGCCGAACTCGACCTACTCGAAAAAACTTGCAACGAAATGGGCGTTCCTTTGCCGAAGATTATCGAGAAGCCGGATAATTATAACCAGCTTCAACGCATCCAAGAATTGCAACCCGATTTGACAATTACGGGAATGGCCCACGCCAACCCCTTGGAAGCGCGCGGGATTACGACGAAGTGGTCGGTAGAGTTTACCTTTGCCCAAATTCACGGCTTTACCAACGCGCGGGATATTTTAGAGTTGGCAACTCGTCCCCTACGCCGCAATAACAATTTGAAGGATTTGGGTTGGGAGAAGTTGGTGAAGGAAGAAGCGAAGGTATAGCATTTCTGAATGGGACGTAAACCGTTTCAACGTAGGGACGTTCAATTGAACTACAGAGCGCGGTGGATTTAAATTCTGGGCCATTTATTGTTTACGTTTCGTTTAAAAACGCTATATATAGCATTTCTGAACGGGATGTAAACCGTTTCAACGTAGGGACGTTCAATTGAACGTCCCTACAGTGAATTCCGGGCGATTTAATTGTTTACGTTTCGTTTGAAAACGCTATAGCGGTTAGCAATCAGCCATCAGCTTTCAAGATTGCTACTTCTATAAAACTTACACAAAGCACGAGACAGCCGGAATTTATGATTGCTGAGATGCGATCGCGGATTTCTGGCGCAAAGAGGGTAGGGCGAGCAAATACTCGTCCTCCTTTTTTATCTGTGAAATTTCGGATTAAAATGGGTTTATGAAGACTCGATGAAGCGAGGAATTTTACTGAGTCAATAACAGAACATAAATTTCAGTTATGTGTCAAGCGAATTGTAGTCGTCTCAATGTTGCCTTTTTTTAAGAATTGAAAATTCAAGTAAAGATAATTATAGAGTCCGAAAGGGGCTAGCTGGTTTAATCAGTCTTTTTAGGGACGGTTGCGACTCTGAGTTATAACACTATCGATTGTAAAAAAATGCTTACGTCCATAAATTAATTTTATGGGTTTGTGATTTAAAAATTAGATGAAGAGAGAGACGATCTGGATTCATTTCGAGCAATTCGACGTACGATTGACTTCAGTTTCGCTTTTAACTCGAATAGGTCGTTTCCAGAGGAGAGGATCGTCGTATCGGTTCGGGATATTAGCGATCGCGCTTCCCCAGATTCAAAAGTCCCAAACTTCAACGGTTTTAAATCCCAAAGTGCATAATCTCGGCTTCCCTCTCCTATAAACCCGAGTAGGAAGTGAAGGCAGTGTAGCCTGTTGATTTCCACGCGATCGCATTGAGTTTCTCTTTAAAAACACAATTCAATCAATTTGTCAAGATAAAAATGTTCTCAATTTTCATTCTCACCTACAACGAAGAACTCGATATTGCCGCCTGTATTGAATCGGCGCAACGCTGCGACGATATTATCGTCGTTGATTCTGTGAGTAGCGATCGCACGGTGGAAATTGCCAGTCGCTACCCCGTCCGCGTCATCCAGCATCCTTTTGAGTCCCACGGAAAACAGCGCACTTGGATGCTCGACAACATTCCCACCAAACACGAGTGGGTTTACATCCTCGAAGCGGACGAACGCATGACTCCCCAACTCTTCGACGAATGCCTGCGCGCGATCGCGGAGCCTGAATTTCCCGCCTACTATGTTGCAGAGCGAGTCATGTTCATGGGAAGGTGGATTCGCCACAGCACCCAATACCCCCGCTATCAACTCCGCCTCTTTCGCAAAGATACCGTCCGCTTTACCGATTACGGACACACCGAACGAGAAGTGGTTAGCGGCGAAACCGGCTATTTAAAAGAAACTTACCCTCACTATACGTGCAGCAAAGGGCTGACGCGGTGGATTGAAAAACACAATCGTTACTCAACCGACGAAGCGGCTGAAACGCTCCATCAGCTTACAACGCACAAGGTCAACTGGCATAATTTATTCTTCGGTAAAACGGAAGTTGAAAGGCGGCGCGCGCTCAAGGACTTATCTCTGCGCCTTCCTTTGAGAGTGCCGCTGCGATTTTTCTATATGTACTTTATCTTAGGCGGAATCCTCGACGGGAGAGCGGGTTTGGCTTGGTGCGTCCTGCAAATGTTTTATGAATATTTAATCGTGCTGAAGGTTTGGGAGTTGAAGCAGAACTCAGAATGGGAGAATTCAGAATGGGAGAATTCAGAAGGGAAGAAGCCAGAATGGGAGAATTCAGAATGGAAGAATTCAGAAGGGAAGAAGCCAGAATGGGAGAATTCAGAAGGGAAGGATTCACAATGGAAGAATTCAGAAGTAGGGACGTTTTATAAAACATCCCTACATCGGTGAAACGTCCCTACTCACAACTCCTCACTTAAAGGTTCTCCCAAAGCGCTGAGGTTCAGGGCATAGCCGCCAGTCACGAGATAGACCGTTGTTGCGATCGCGCCCGTTTGACGAGTCAGTCTGCCGAGGCGATCGCGAAATTGTCGCCCTACTCGATAGGCAGGAACCACGCCCCATCCCGTCTCTTCTGCCACCAAGATCGCTACCCCCGAAACCGCGCGCAAGCTTGCCAGTACCCCCGCAACGCGCTCCTCCCACGCAGTTTCCTCCTCTTCGAGCAAATTCGCCACCCAGGTTCCCAAAGAGTCTACGAGCAAGCAATCTGAGGCCGTTGTGTTTTGGAAAGCCGCCCCCAATTCCACCGGAACGAGGAGAGTTTTCCAACTGTTCGGACGGCGACGCTGGTGTTGTTCGATGCGCAACTGCCATTCCTCATCTTCAGGATCCACTCGAGCGGTGGCAGCGTAACTCACCGCCATTCCCGTCGCGATCGCCAACTGCTCGGCCCATTGGCTTTTCCCCGAACTTGCCGGCCCGGTTACTAAAATAATGCCATTGTCTCTTTTCGATTGAGTCATGATTTTTGGGTGACCGCATCCCTTGAACCAATGTTAAATTATCTACAGCGCTCTCGAAGCTAAAAAAGTTAATCATGAAACCTGAGTTAACAGGATTAAAGCGAATTGAGACAACCTTACAACAACTTACAACTCGGCAAGATCCCGTTGAGACGGTTCGCTCAGCGTCAAAAGAAGCGTCCCCTTCTTTTGATATTGAGGTCAATTCCCCTCAAACCGGTCAACCCGCTAAACCGAAAACCCTCGATTTACCCAAGCTGCCCTTGACCCTCGAAGGCGAGAGCCCAACCGTCGATCCGGCGAGTTCTCTCGATATTTTGCACGAAATTGGCGACATTTTGACCCGCTGGCAACAGGAGTTAGAACAAGTCTCCCTCGAAATTCAAGTGGTGTACGAAGAAGGCCCTTTAATTGAGGGCTGGCTAGAGTCTGGCGACGAGAGCGAACCGCCCAATTTTACCGCGCCGAGCAAGGCCGAGCGAGATGGGTTGATGAGTTATATTGAGGCTTTTAGCGACGAGCGCGTCAGCTACCAAACGCCGCGTCCCGGCTATCGATTGTACGGCATCGACGACAGCGGCAGGGTGTGGTCCCAAGATTGTCCGGACGACCAAGTGGTGGATGTCAGTTTGGCGATCGCGCGCTATCAAAAGTTACAGCAGTTGCTCGCACGCAAGCATAATCTCCAAACTCGCCTGGACGGGATCGCTGAAACGCTCTGGATGATGCGCGCGACCCTCGACCGCGTTTAGTCGGTCAAAGCGCGCCCCTTGCCGTTTGCTTTTGTCCTCGCACCTCAGAGGAGCGATCGCTCCGGGGCAAACGAGCTCTTTCTTCTCCATCCCATTTTGGTACAATCGGTAGATTTTTTGTTACAACAGGATTGTTTAGACTCCAATCCCCATTACTTCTAAGAACAGCTCAATCTGGAGGGACAAAAGCAATTTCGCCGTTCCCCCGAAATCGAGGTCATTGGATTTGGTTGAAAGATGGAGCGAATATGAGACAGTAGAATGCAACTGCGTTAATCCCTGATTTTTTAATTCTTTAACTTCTGCACCCTTGACAAAAGAGTAAAAATGAGCGTATCTCCTCCCTCCAACCTTGCCGTCTCTGTCCTAATTCCAGCGAAAAACGAAGAATTAAACCTACCCGCCTGCCTAGAAAGCGTCTCTCCCGCCGCCGAAATTCTTGTGGTGGATTCCAACAGTAGCGATCGCACCGTGGAAATTGCGACTGAGTACGGTGCCAGCGCTATTCAGTTCGACTTTGAAGCCGAAAAAGCGCGTTACGATGCAGAAATGGAGGACTATAAAGATAAAATTGCTCGTCTGCAACAAGGCGATCGCTCCCTCTCTTCGAGTCTCGCCAAACCTTTACTCCGAAAAAAGAAAAATTGGTCTCTCGACACCCTCCCTTTTCGCCACGAATGGGTCTTAATTGTCGATTGCGACGAACGAATCACCCCGGAGCAATGGGTAGAAATCGAACAAATTATCAACAATCCCGACTACGAAGGCTACTATATCAAAAGAAGAGTTTACTTCCTGGGAAAATGGTTGCGTCACGGCGGCAAATATCCCGATTTAAATTTGCGTTTATTCAGGCATAAAAGAGGACGCTACGAAGATCTGGGTTTGGGCTACATTCCCAATACCGGCGACAACGAAGTTCACGAGCACGTTGTCTTGCGAGATGAGAGCGGCAACAAACTCTCCGAGGGCGTAATGGAAAACCCAATGGATCATATGGACTTCCGCGATATTCATCAATGGCTCGAACGACACAATCGCTATTCAAATTGGGAAGCCGCATTTTACGACAACTTATTACGAGGAGAGCTCCACGACAGCATCAAGCCGAACTTCTGGATTAAAGGTCCCCAACGCACGCGCTTTCTGCGAATTGTGTGGGCGTGGCTGCCGTTTAAACCCCTCTTGCGTTTCATTCTCGTCTACTTCATCCGATTCGGCTTTCTTGACGGAGAAGCCGGTTATATTTACGCCCGTCTCATCAGCCAATACGAATATCAAATCGGAGTCAAGCTTTACGAATTGCGTAATTTTGGCGGACACATTAATTATGTCCCGCCGCAATCTTCCCAAAAACCGGTTCAACCCATTCCTGAAACTGTCAAATGAGCCAAACCCTACGCGGCAAAACCGAACGCTCTTCTAGCCTGGATGCCGATCCCTGGGTCGATTTGCGATTGTACGATCAATCCCATTTCGATCGCGGACGGCCCGGTTGGTGGATTCTTGTCTGGTGGTTCGTACAGGCGATCGCATTCCCTCTCACCCCCCACAACGCCAACGGCATCCGTTGCGCGCTTCTGCGTCTGTTTGGGGCAAAAATAGGCCGGGGCGCGGTCATTCGTCCTACGGCGCGCTTTACCTATCCTTGGAAGGTGGAAATCGGAGACTATAGTTGGGTGGGAGATGATGTGATTTTTTATAGCCTCGATCGCATCTCAATTGGCACTCACTGTGTTATTTCTCAGAAGTGCTATCTGTGTACGGGAAGTCACAACTTTGAAAGTCGCACATTCGACCTGGAAACAGCTCCCATTGCCGTTGGAAATGGCACGTGGATTGCGACAGACTGCTTTGTTGCCCCCGGTACGACCATTGGAGCCAATGCGGTCATTGGGGCGCGCAGCACGGTTTTCAAGGACATTCCGTCAGAGCAAGTCGCCTGGGGAAGTCCCTGTCGCCCCCATTATGCTAGAACGATGAAAAATTGAATGGGGAATGGGGCAGAGGGAGACGGGGAGATGGGGAGATGGGTTCAGAGTTCAGAGTTCAGAGTTCAGAGTTCAGAGTTCAGAGTTATGGGTGACGGGGTGAGCGGGAAACCGTGAAATTAAAGTAGGGACACGGCATTAGGCAGATTAAAGTTCAAAAGAATAACCCAACAAAGCGCCGTGTCCCCTTACATTGGACAATCCAAACGGCCAA
>JAXHVQ010000173.1:0-10747 GCA_034189065.1 Cyanobacteriota bacterium | reverse complement strand
GGGGAGCAGGGGGAGCAGGGGGAGCAGGGGAGCAGGGGGAGCAGGGGGAGCAGGGGAGCAGGGGAGCAGGGGAGCAGGGGAGCAGGGGGAGCAGGGGAGCAGGGGGGAATTGTATTTAATTTTTAATTTCTCGTTGGGTTAAACGCGCGATCGCGGCCATTAATTTCTCGGCATCAAGGGGTTTTGTGAGGTGAACTTGAAAACCGGCTTCTATAGCGCGCTGTTCGTCTTTCTCCCTAGCATAGGCGGTGAGGGCGATCGCGGGAAATGTTCCGTCGGGGCGATCGCGAATTTTCCCAATTAAGTCGTAGCCGTCTTCCCCCGGCATGGCAATATCGCTCACTAGCACATCGGGGCGCTTTTTGTCAAGTACCCCTAACGCTTCGCCAACAGAATCAGCGGCAATAACCGTTGCGCCGCACCCTTCCAACACCAAACTCAAAAACTCCCGCGAGTCGGCTTCGTCTTCCACCACCAAAATTGTCATTCCAGCCAGCGGGGACAATTCACTCTCGCCGCAATCAACTTCTGACTGTGGCTGCTTCTTAATCGAATTTCCCTCAATTAAAGGCAATTTTACAGCAAAGGCCGAGCCTTGTCCGGGTCCGGCACTTTTTGCGGCGACAGTTCCCCCGTGCAATTCTACCAAATGGCGAACAATGGCCAACCCTAAGCCCAAACCGCCGTGCGATCGCTTCGACGTTCCCTCCACCTGACGAAACCGCTCGAAAATATAGGGCAAAAATTCGGCTTCGATGCCAATTCCCGTATCGATGACTTGAATTGTTGCTCTCGTCTCGTCATAGCTCAAGCGAACCGTCACCGAACCGCCTTTGGGGGTAAACTTGATCCCATTCACCGCCAAATTCCACACAATTTGTTGCAAGCGTTCCCCATCGGCGCTGACTAAATCCACTGTCGGTTCGCATTCGGCAATCAACGCAACGTTTTTCGCTTGTGCCGTCGGCTGCAAGCTTTCCACCGTCGCGCCGATAACTTTTTCCAAATCCAGCGGTGCGAGTTGGAGTTGGACGTTGCCGCGAATAATTCGAGAAACATCGAGAATATCGTTAATTAACTGCGCTTGGGTGTTGGCATTGCGTTCGATAGTTTCCAACGCGCGCGCCACTTGCTCGGTGGATAACTTATTGGTGCGCACCAGTTGCACCCAACCCATCATTGCATTTAAAGGCGTTCGCAACTCGTGGGACAGCGTTGCGAGGAACTCATCCTTGAGGCGGTTGGCGGTTTCCGCTTCCTCTCGCGCCTCCTGTTCGCGCACAAACAGGCGATCGCGTTCTTGCTCGACTTGTCGGCGATCGGTAATATCCTCGAGCGCGCCTTCGTAGTATAGCAGTTCTCCCTTTTCATCTTTCACCGCTCTGGCGTTATGGCGTACCCACAGCGGTTTGCTATCGCAACGCCACAGTTGAATTTCTCGATCCTCCACCGTTTCTTCGCTATCGAGTTGATTCTTCCACGCCTCATAAATGGCGGCTTCAATGTGCGTGTCGATGCGAGCGCGACTTAATAAATCTTGGCGGTTGCGGTAGCCGAGAAGCTGAATTAAAGCCGGATTGGCATCGAGAATTTTACCTTCTCGACTGAGGCGATACAAGCCCATCGGTACGCCTTCAAATAAGCGACGATAGCGCATTTCGGCTTCGTATCTCGCGCGGCGTAACTTTTCGCGTTCCCAGGCAGAGCGTACGGCAGCAGCGAGGCGCACGAAATGTTTGGGGGACTTAATGACGTAATCATCGAGTCCCATTTTCATCGCTTTTACTGCAATTTCTTCATCTCCCGTTCCCGTAAACATAATAACGGGACAAAGGGGTTTCTTCCTTTTGATAGCGCGGAGAATATCGATTCCCGTCGTCGATCGCAGTTGATAGTCGGTGATGACGATATCGAAGTCGTCTTTCTCGAGCATTTCGGGGAGGCGATCGCGACTGGGAAGTTCTACGACTTGGAGATCGTCAAACTCTCGCTCTAATTCCCGCAGCATGAGCGAGCGATCGTCGGGATTATCGTCAATCATTAATAAACGTAGAGTATTTTCGACCATTTTTGACTGTGCGATCTTGGCTTTTGTCCTTTGTGTCGGGTTCAATGCAATCCAGCTTCGCTCAACGCGCGATCGATGTCCTCAAAAACGCCCAACCGCTTGGCCTAGTGCCAAAGATAGACAAAATCCAAACGATTATCGCCTTGAAGCTTTAACACCCCCAAAATATCTCGCCACTGTTTTTCAGACTGGTTTATAGCAATCTTATACCACATCAGTTTTTGCAAAACGATGTCTTCTGGGCTGCACGGGTAGAACGTTAAGTCGGAATCTCCTGGAAGTGACATTAATTGTCGTCGTTGAAGCTGTATTTGCTCGTATTCGTTATCGGGACGAAGGAGATACAAATCTGCTTTGATGCTGGTGGCGAGGTGGATGACATTAAACGTTGGCAGTCTTCCCGAAAGCGCATCGGCAACCGCAACTTCGCTCATATAAAATTCGCGCTCCATGACTTCTATTAGCGCTTCAGCTCGATCTTCCAAGAGCGCGATCGCGATATCTGCATCTTGGGTAGACCGGGGTTCGCCGTGGGTCGAACTGGCGATGGATCCTCCCACAAAGTAGGGGATCGACAGAGTATGGAGGATTTGACCGATTTTAGCCGCTAACCAGATGGGGTCTTCTGTCATTAATTCCACCTCCCACAATTGCGGAATGTCAAGATATTCCTCGCCCAGCGTCGCTCGTACGAACTCTTTTTTCAACAATTGAGAGGACAGTTCCCCATTGCGTTCCTTAATGCCAGAGAGAGCCATTTGCCTGCACCTTCGAGTCGTTGCTCGCGATAAAGCAAGGCGTTTTTCTACGGTCATCAACCGCCAAAGACCAAATTGAATCCGTTCTGCCTCAAGAGTTGTGTCAACCGATTGTACGCTATAGGTTTTCATCTGATTAATGACTAACTATTCCATCCATTGAAAATTTCAGGATTTTCATTGAGCTCGAGCCAATAGGTCCCAAGATTATTCATTAAAACTACTAAATCCTCAAATAGCACCGGCTTGACCAAGTACGAATTAACACCTAAATCGTAGGCTTTTTTGACATCGGGAGATTCTTGGGAAGCAGTAAAAACTACAACTAAAAGCCGCTTGAGTTCGGGCTGTTGGCGCAGCCACTCCAGGACTTCTAACCCGGAGCGCCGTGGAAGTTTGAGATCGAGAAGGATCAAAACCGGGAGGGGATAAAGTTCGTTATCTTCGTAAGGCGGCTTCCTCAACAAATAGGAAATTGCTTCCTCTCCATCGGATACAATTTTAATCGGTCTATCAAATTTAGCCAAGCGAAAAGCCCGTTGAACCAGTAAAACATCATTGGAGTCATCTTCTACAAGTAAAATAGCTTCCTTAGCTTTCGACACGATTTTGCTCCGAAATTCACAATTGACAATGATACGAAGTAGCCTCAGTGTACAGCAAGATAGATTTCACAAGTGCTGTAGGCTGAAGCGTCAGGTTTACGTTTTATTCTTAAAAAGTTGCCCCTCGATCCAAAAACGACTTCCCTCGCCGGGGATTGATTCAAAGCCCGAGTTTCCGCCCAAGCGCTCCATCCCCTTACGGACAATGGCCAGACCGATTCCCGTACCGGGATAAGTTTCGTTACCATGCAAGCGCTCGAAGACTCGAAAAATGCGATCGCTATATTCTTGATGAATTCCAATGCCGTTATCTTCTACCCAAAGCCGAACCCTTTGATTTTTGACCTCTGTCCAAAGGCGAATGCGAGGTTGGGTGCCGGGGGCGACAAACTTAACTGCATTGGAGAGGAGGTTGGCGATAACTTGAAGTAAAATAGCTCGATTGCCGTACATCGGCGCGAGGGGTTTCTCCACCCGAATTTGCCCTTGCGATCGCTCGATGGGGGTTTCCAATTGTGCCATCGCCTCCCCAATCGTTGCTAGCAAATCGACGGATTTCAGGCGCAATTCTGCCCGACTGATGCGACTATAATTGAGTAAATCTTGAATGAGCTGTTCCATTTGCTGGGCAGCGATGACGAGCCGCTGGGCATAGTCGCGTCCCAAGTCGTCAAAGCGATCGCCGTAATCTTCCAAAAGGGCGGTGGCAAAGCCTTGTAGCGCTCGCAAGGGCGCTCGCAGATCGTGGGAAACCGAGTAGGTAAACGATTCTAACTCTTGGTTGATGTCTTGCAACTGAGCGGTTCTCTGGCGCACCCGCTCTTCGAGTTCTGCGGTGTAACGTTGGATTTGTTGGGAGAGATGGGCTTGTTGAAGGGCGATGGCAATTTGAGCGCCGACTTCTGTGGCAATCGTTATCTGTTCGCTATCGAGAGAGTCTGGATTCTCTAACCAAATTTTCAGAATGCCGAGAAACTCGCGTTCGGTTCGCAATGGGAAACTCACAAACTGGTTGAGTTTCTCGGCTTCGAGGGCTTCCATTTCAGCCGAACCTCGAAATATTGACAGCTCCGAGATGGCGTAACTCGCACCTCGTTGCAATTGCTCGATAACGGGTTGAAATGCTGGCAGGGGAAGCTGAAATCCAGTTCCGGCGCTATTGGCACCTCCCCCTCGAGTCATGAGAATGGTGGCGGTTTGCGCTTCAAAATCGAAGGTGGCAATGGTGGTGCGCTGGCAGGGGATCAGCCGTTGCAGGTTGCAAATCGCCGCTTCTGCGATCGCGGACGGCTCCCGGGCGGCGAGAATCCCGTAGTCGAGTTGGTGCAGGTTTTCGAGGCGCTGTAAGGATCGATGGAGCGACATTTCCAATTGCTTGCGATCGCTAATCTCTTCGGCAATGCCCACAATCCGTCGCGTTTCTCCTGCCTGTTCTCGACTCCAAAAGGTTCGTCCCAAAATCCAAGCGATGGAACCGTCGGGTTTGACGATGCGAAATTCCCGATGGAACAGTTGTCCTTGAAATTGTTTGACGAGTTCGTCGCGAACGATTTCCCGGTCTTCGGGATGAACGGTTTCGAGCCACGAAGCGGGATTCTCATATAATTCCTGGCTGCTGCGTCCCCAAATTTCTTCATAAGCGGGACTCAGATAAACCAATTTCTGATAGTCGGCGCTATAGATAAAAAAGACTTCTCGAATCGATTCCACCAGTTGGCGAAACTTTTCTTCGTTGTCTCGCAAGGCGCGCTCGGCGCGAACGCGGGCGCTAATATCTTCGATGAGGGCATAATATCCCTGAGTTCGCTCGTTTTCGCCGATATCGGGAACCAACGATGCGCGAATTGAGCGAGTGCCGCCGAACTGATAGGGAACCTCAGCTTCGTAAGTCACTCGCTCGCCCGAAAGCGCTCTTTGAATTTTATCTTTGACGACTTGATACCCCGTTTCGCCAATCACCTCTTTGACAGTTTTGCCGTAAATGTCCTCTTGTCGATAGCCAAACCAGGTTTCGTAGGTTTTATTGGCAAATCGATAGCGTTGTTCGCCATCGGTGTAGGCAATACACGCTGGAAGGGAGTCGGTAATTAATCGCAGTTGCTTTTCGCGTCCGCGCAGAGCTATTTCTGCTCGGACGCGATCGCTGGTTTCGACGATGACTCCTCCCACGCCCAGCAATTGACGATTTTCTCCAAATAAGGGGAAATAAGAGGCTTCCCAGTGGCACGTCGTACCCGGTTGCTTAGGCGTTTCTCCCGAAATGCTAACTTTGGAAACGGGTGCTTTTGTTTCTATAACTTGTTGGTAGAGGGGAATGAGGGTGGGGGCTAAGTCGGGGAGAACTTGGTCGAGGGTTTTTCCCAGGTGTTCTTCGAGGGGGATGCCATCGATTTCGGCAAGAACGGTGTTGAGTTGGAGATAGCGCAGTTGGGGATCGAGGATGACTAAACCGACCGATGCGCCTTGGAAAAAGGCGTTGAAGAGTTGCTCTTGTTGGGCGAGTTGGTTGGCGGTGGAGGTGCGATCGCGTATTTCTTGTTGCAATAATTCGTTGATTTGTGTCAGTTGGGCGGTTTGTTCCCTCACTCTCGATTCTAAGCGATCGTTACACTCTTCTAGGGCTTGTTGGGCGCGGGCGCGATCGGTGATTTCTCGGGTTAGAACTAGGGCTTGCTCGATGCTCGAATCTTCCCCAAAAATGGGACTAAAACTCATTTCGTAGTAACGCCGCTCTCCCGTTGCATCTTCAAACGTTTCGGTAATGGTAAAGCTTTCTCCGCTCAAAGCGCGACTCCACAGTTGTCGAGCTTGGGCTTGTTGTTGGGGGTGTTCGGCTAATAAATCTAGGACGTTCGCGCCGATGTCGTATGTTTTGCCAAAAACGCTTTCAAAGTGTTGCTGGGTCTTGCGGTTTGCCGCCACGATAGTGTATTCTTTGTCGATAATGGCGATCGCGTCGTTGGAGGTCTTAAACAGCGCTCGGATCGTGTTATTGGGATCGAGATCGCAATTGAGATTTTGGCTCTTTTCCAAGGCGATCGCCAACCGCTTCGCTTTGCGGGCGAAGTAGAAAACGAGAACGAGTAGCGCGATCGCGACGGGAAAAAACATGAATTAAGGGGCTAATGCGGCCTACGGATATTCCACAATCCTATCTATCTCTTCCCCATCTTCCATTCCCCTTGCGAATGAGTCGCTCCGAACAAAGCCGCGCCAATTTTTGACCCGGACAGATTTTAGAGGAGCGAACGCCCGAACTGCACGAAGAGGAGTCAGCAATGGGATATTTAGCGTTTCCCAATGGAACATAACCCGTAGAAGAATATCACCGACTTTGAATAACGCCTCAAAGCTTCTTCCATTCTGAATTCTTCCATTCTGAATTCTGCTATTCTGGATTCTTTCCCAACCCAATTGTCGAGACTACTCGTAGGGCAATTCTACTTCCAATTTAGCCGCCGCGATCGCATCGAAGGCAAAGGCAAACACTAATGGCATCGGCGACTCGAGGGCGTAGCTCAAACCCACAGCTACCATCGTCGCTACCGTTGCGAAAATTAGCCATAGTCGTTCTTCTCGACATAGGCCTTTTTCGGCTTTAATGATTTTGAGGGTTTTCGAGGGAATCGGCTCGGGCATCACCGCTCCTGGAGGAAAAGCCCAGTAGTGGTTGAGGCGCTCTGTAAATAAATCCGTCCAGCCATTTTCGCTGCACCACTCTGAAATCCAATCGTCGCTGTAATGTTTCATTGCTTGCTTTTCTGTGCGCTGGTTACAGTCAGTATTGATAAAAAAACCGCCTCGCTTTCCAAAAAGAGGGGGGAATGGGGGATTTTCTGAGTTGTGTAAGGGTTTGTGTTCAAGGGACAAGTGTAGCCGCTCTATTAGACAGCAGCGTTGCTCCTACCCTGTTTAACCTTCTCAGAAATACTAGCAGATCGCTTTGGGAGGGGGGATTCAAGCTTGGCAAAAGCACAACAAAGTTAACATTCTGATATTTTTTATTAACAAAAGTTATGAAATGGGGTCAGTGGGCAGTTGGCAGTTGGCAGTTGGCAACGCAGAGGTGAGTTTCAACCGTTGAATCGAGGTTTCTGCTTCTATTTCGCACGGAGCGCGTCGCTTCTATAGGGTTTGCTGAATGACATTCTACTTATCGCTTTCAGGCGGTAAATAATCGTTAAACTTTTGTTGGTTATAAAAATACAGAGTGCGAATGGGGTAAGGGATGCCGATATCCGCGCGATCGAAGGCTTGTTTAATGGCGAGAATTGCCCGAGTTTGGACGTGGCGAACATTCTTTGTTTCGGGAGCCGTCCAATAGCGAACGACGAAATCGATTGAACTGTCTCCAAAGCTGACTAAATCGATTTCGGGGGCGGGTTCGCCGAGCACTCCTTCCACGCCAGCAATAATGTTTTCTAATACGCTTGATGCTTGAGAAAGAGAGGTATTGTAATCGACTCCCACTGCTAAATCTGTGCGTCTTGCGCTAAAGGCTGTTCTCACTAAAACCGCGCTGGTAAACACTTGCGAGTTAGGCAATAAAACTCGTTCGCCTCCATAGGTGCGCAGTTGGGTTGTCCGAATATCTACTTGTTCGACAGTTCCTTCATAGTCGCCTACGACGATTTGATCGCCCAAGCGAAAGGGTTCTTGAACTAAGAGTAAAATTCCGGCAAGGAAGTTTTTAAAAATATCTTGAAAGGCAAAACCAATGGCAACAGAACCCAATCCTAATGTCGCTATAATATCGCCTAATGTCAGTCCCGGAAAGGCAATGACACAAGCGGTGAGAATCCCAATAACCCAAGCTGCGACATAGCTTGTTTTGGAGAGTAACAGTTGTAGCGATCGACTATGGATCGTTCGCCCACCGACTTTAATGGCTAATTCCCTAGTAAATTCAGCCGCATAACGGGTTAGGATTAAGATAATCAGGGCAGCAAATAAAGCAGGAATAATTTTGACAATGCTGCTGATGACTTCTTCGAGGCTATTTTGGATTGTTGTTAAGATTTCCATTTCCGCTGATTTCTAGTTATTTTGGTCGAGGGAAAGAAAAGCGAGGACACCCTCGCTTTCTGAAATCTTTAGCTAATCGAATTTCTCTAATGTTGGTTTCAAAAAGTCTTCTATAAGTCGTCCCACGCTCGCTCAAATTCTACTTTGATATTTTCCTACTTTTCTTGACTAGCAGTGCGCAGTTCTTCAAACTTTGTTTCAAATGTGACACAACTTTTGAGCTTTGGCGAGTTGATAAGTACCCGTTCACAATGAATTACCCATCTTGATATGCTCAAATCCCTGACATACCGTGTTTACGAGAGTAAGAGGTGTGTAAAAGATTTTGTTGAGGTGCTTAGCCTCTTACCCAGACCGCTGTTTGCTATTTTCGGCGGGCAAGTATCCCGGTTCCTCGCTAGCGGTTAAAATCGGCTTTTCGGCGCGATCGCTTCCCCTAAGCTGCGTCATCAAACTCGCCATTTCTAGGGCGTTGAGCGCGTAATCCCAACCGTGGTTGCTCTTAATACCGGCGCGTTCGAGGGCTTGTTGCATGGTATCAGTGGTGAGGACACCGAAAATGACGGGAACTCCGGTTTGGAAACTCGTCGCTGCAATGCCTTTAGCGGCTTCTGCTGCAACGTAGTCGAAATGGGGCGTTTGACCTCGAATGACCGCGCCCAAGCAGATAATTGCGTGGTAGCGGCCGGAAATTGCCAATTGGCGGGCGACCATCGACACTTCAAAGCTACCCGGAACCCAGACGTAATCGACTTGGGTTCCGTGGGGGTCGATATCGATGCCGTGACGTTTGAGACAGTCTTGACATCCAGACAAAAGTTTGCTAGTAATCAGGTCATTAAAACGACCGATCGCGATCGCGAATCGGAGACTTGAATGGTCTCCATCAAAAGTTCCCTCAAAGACAGCCATACGGGCAATGGGTTAATGGGCAATAGGTACGGATAATGGATAATAGGTTCTGAATTCTTCCCTTCTGAACCGCTCGCGTTGAACCCCAAACTCAAAAGGGGGAGGAGGCGAACGAGGTTCCCCCTCGACCCCCAGCGGACATCATTAGATGACAAAAAAGTTTAAAATACCAACTGCGATCACCAAAATAGCCCACAGTCCCGACCCTATATAGATCAAACCCTTAGACTGCTCCCAGTTTTGAGGGGAGGCGTAGGCGACAGGCACCCCGATCGTCATCACAAAAGACACCAAAACTAAACCCAAAAGTGCGAATTGAAAAAGGATAGACATTGTTAAGATTCTCCCAAAATAGCGATCGAGTAAGTAAAAACTCTCAGTTTCAATTGAATCGAACGAATTTTAAAATTGTTCTAGTCTGGAGATAAGCTGAGATAGGGGAGCGAGAAACACAGAATCGGCAATCAGCATTTCCAACATCCCCATCGCAAATTTTATTGTATCAGAGAGAGGGAATCGATTTGGCAGGAGCATTGGGGACAGAGGGGAGTTAATCAATCGTGGATATCATTTTGTGCCATCAAACCGCTGATTTCGATGCTTTAGGGGCAGCCGTGGGAATTTCGCGCCTCAAACGAGGCAGTCAAATCGTCCTCGCGGGGGGCGCGCATCCGGCGGTTAGAAACTTTTTAGCCCTGCATCGCAACGAATTGGCGATCGCGGACCGCCGCAGTATTAATCCCCAAAACATTCGCACCCTCAGCATTCCCGATGCCCAAAAACGCGATCGCCTCGGTCCGTGCGCCCAATGGCTGGATTTGCCCCAACTCCAAGGCATTACCATTTACGACCATCACCTCGAAGCGGAAAGCGATATTCCCGCCAGCGATCGCCAAATCGAACCCCTCGGTGCAATTTCCACCCTCATTGTCGAAAAACTCCAACAAGCCAGCCTCTCCCTCTCCCCAAGCGAAGCCACCGCCATTGCCCTGGGCATTCACGTCGATACCGGTTCCCTCACCTTCGACTCTACCACCCCCCGCGACATCCGCGCCCTCGCCTGGTTAATGGAACAAGGAGCCAATGTGCGTGCCATTCGCGAATACAGCGACCAAAGTTTGTCCCCCCAACTCCAACATTTGCTCGCCGAAGCCTTGGAACGCTTGGAAAGGGAGACGGTTCGAGGGCGTGCGGTGGGGTGGGTGCGACTCGACACCGATGCTTTTGTCCCCGGACTCTCGGGTTTGGCGATGCGCGTCCTCGAACTGAGCAACCTCGACGCGCTACTCCTAGCCCACCAATATTATCGCCGCCGAGGAGAAGGAATTCGCTTAGCGCTCATCGGGCGATCGCGCATTCCCGGACCCAATTTAAACGAA
>JAXHVQ010000172.1:0-11204 GCA_034189065.1 Cyanobacteriota bacterium | reverse complement strand
CCATGCACTTTGACTCTCACGAGTCGAAAGGGTGGTTGTCATGTCTAAATAATGGCTATGTGGTTTTCAAGGTTCGTATCTATGTGTATAACTATAGGCGGCTTTTTAAGTTTTGTAAAGGGTTTTATGAGTCATTGCTTCTTATGGCTGTTATAAGTTGGGGTTATAACTGGGGCTTCGCCCTTGGAGGCAGAGGGCAGAAGGATTAAGTCAACTTCTACCAAATTCATTGATCGAGGCTACAATCCTCTCTCCCCATCTGCCCTTTGTAGCAGCTCCTATAAATAGGGCGTGCTGAATATAGTGTTGTGATGAGTAGGGGAAGCAGGGGAAGCTATAGCAATCCTAAATAGGTTGCTGGATTTCTCGCTGCCAGAAGTCTCATCCTACAAGGGATTCAGTCTTTCGCCGTCCCACAACTAATGAAAGAATGCTATGGTACATTTCCGGCGGTCGCAGTGCAAGAACAGAAATGAATTTTTCCCGCCGTTGTGGAGATTTAAGCAACCCCAATCCACCTCAAAAGCGTTGATTAGTAGGGTTTCAGCTTTGTGGAGCAAGCTCTAAATGATATTTAGTTGGGTCGTTTCAGTCGAGCCGCTGTGTCTCTCGTTTGGGTCCAAAAGGCCTCAAGAAGCGGTTCGCCCGACTGCATTAATGCTCGCACAACTTCCTTCCCTGCCGTTTCTGGCGTGCCTGCATCGAAGGGAGGTTCGGGATTGTACTCCATCATCAGTTGAGCCATCTTCGCTACCTCTTCGCCATAGAGCAAATTCAGCAGCGTTAATCCAAAATCAATTCCCGATGTAACGCCAGCCCCCGTCACCCGATCGCGATCGATAACAACTCGTTGAGGAATAACTTCAACTCCTAGCATTGCCAATTGCTCTCGAAATGCCCAATGACAAGTTGCCTTATAGCCTTGCAACAAACCAGCCGCCGCTAAAATCATCGAGCCGGTACAGATACTGGTCACATAGCGAGCTGATTTGGCCTGTTGTTGTAGGAAATTCAAGATTTCAATATCTTTCATCACATCCACTTGTCCCAATCCGCCGCCAGGAACGCAAATCGCGTCTAGAGCGGGACAATCTGTTAGTGTGGTAGTCGGAACAAGGGTTAGTCCTTCATTACTAGCGATCGCAGATCGAGTTTTCCAAAGTAAATGGAGCTGTGTCGTGGGTGGAAAGGCAAGTACCTGATACGCTCCCATCACGTCAAGTTGGATAACACCTGGATAGATTAAAAAACCAATTTGCAGTCGAGTCATAGTCCACAATTGCTTGTAAAGTATTGATGTGAAACAATTGTAGGGATAGACTCAGACCCTTGATAGTCCTCAAGTGGGTACACTATCAACAGGATTATGCTTAATTCTCTTCACGCTTTATTTCAAGAACTTGCGACGGCACCTACTGAGGAAATCTTGCGATTCCGGTTTATGGATAACGCCAGTCCCTATTTTGGCGTACAACGATGGGGAATTTACCTTCTAGATGCAGAAAAAGGCTTAGCGAGTGTTGATGCTGAAGGTGTGTCAGACAATTTTATTGAGCGATATCAAAAATATGGGCAATCGGTCGATCCCGTTATGAAGTATGTTGTGCGGTATCATGCGCCAGCTCACGAGGAGTTGGTCCTGCCCCAGGGTGCCTGGAAGCAGAGCGAACTCTATCAAAAGTGCTGTTCTGAGTATAACCACGAGCATATTATGACGGGGCCAATTGTTGGACAAGGACAATTAATTGGTACCATAAATTTCGCTCGCGTAGGGGATAATGTTCCTGCATTTAGCCAACTCGATTTAGCGGCTTTAGGGGCGGTATGTACTCACTTTTCTGCGCGCCTTGCTGAGTTGCGCAAACCCTCATTGAAATCCCACAGTCCAGCGTTGCAGCGTCTCACTCCCCGGGAAGTTCAGATTGCAAAACTTGTGGCTAAAGGATTGACTAATGCAGAAATTGGCGCAGAGCTATGGATTACTCAAAACTCGGTTAAGCAAGCTTTGAAGCGGATGTTTAGGAAGTTAGCTGTTTCATCTCGCACAGAAATGGTGGTTAAACTGCAAGATATATCGTTTGCAATGAATAATGAATAGTGAATAATGAATAGTGAATAATGAATAGTGAATAATGAATAATGAATAATTACCTCTACTTAAAAGCAGGGGATTGAAATCAAGGAATATCTACGGTCGATTCTTTCGGAAACGAAGAGGTCTTATATCCAATCGGTCAATTATCAATTGATAACTTAATGTATTTGCGATCGGGAAGTGCGATGCGATAGTAAAATATTGAGAAATTCAGTCAGTTTTATGAGCGCAAAATTAAATTGTGAAAAATAGAGAGAGCGACCTGGCTTGCTCTATTGCTTCTGAAGTCTATCCAACTTCCGCTAAGATGGCGCGGCGCGATCGCGGCGGCAAATTTTGAGGGCTTGTTCTACACTACGAAAAGATAGCCCGACGAAAACTGCAATCTTCCTATGAGTCAATCCATCGCTCCATCCAACTTAGACAGTCTCGCGCCCAATTCCACAATCCAAGCACAAATGGGCGATTCGAGCAACCCTTTAGCCGAATTTATCCAAGAAACCCTCGCCCTAACCAAACGCCTCTTTATTCAACTCCAGCGCCGCCCCTCGACGTTAATGGCAGGTATCGTTCAACCGATAATGTGGTTGATTTTGTTTGGCGCGCTGTTTTACAAAGCTCCCCAAGGCTTCTTAGGAACCGACATCAGCTACGGTAAGTTCCTCGCCCCGGGAATCATCGTCTTTACCGCCTTCTCCGGCGCGCTCAATGCCGGTTTGCCCGTCATGTTCGATCGCGAGTTTGGCTTCCTCAACCGCTTGCTGGTAGCCCCCCTCTCAACCCGCTACTCCATTGTCGCCGCTTCGACGATTTATATCATCAGTCTCGCCTTTATCCAAACCGCCGTTATTATCGCCGCCAGTGCGTTTCTCGGTGCGGGGTTGCCGGGACTTGCAGGGTTGAGCGCGATCGCGGCCATTGTCTTCCTCGTCGTCTTGGGAGTCACCGCCTTAAGTCTGGGTTTGGCCTTTGCCCTACCGGGACACATCGAATTAATCGCCGTTATTTTCGTCACCAACCTCCCCCTCCTTTTTGCCAGCACCGCCCTCGCCCCCCTCTCATTTATGGCAAACTGGTTGCAGTGGGTGGCTTCCTTCAACCCCCTCACCTACGCCATCGAACCCATTCGCTATCTCTATGTCAACAGCGATTGGGGGTTGGGTTCTCAAGTCATGCAAGCGCCTTGGGGAACGTTCAGTTTTGCCGCCGTTCTGCTGGTATTGCTAGCCTTTGATGCTGCCGTGCTGTTGCTGATTCAGCCCCTTTTGCGCCGTCGTTTTGCTTAGGGGCAGTTTATTTAAACAAAAACCGATCGTTGAGTTCTGTGGCGGGCAATTTTAACTCGATCGGGACTTACGCAGCTACACCGCATATAGTGACAAAGGTGCGTTACGCTGCGCTAACACACCCTACAGATAGAGGCTTTGCGTAAGTCCTATCGATCTAACCCACTCTAGACGGAGATGCCCGCCCGACTTCTGAAGACTCAAGGCGAGTCCCACTCACTCAAACGCCTACAATATTCTGTAGGGAACCCCCTCTGGCAAACTGGGGCAGAAACAAATACAGCTTCCCCAAACCACCCCCAACCCAATGCACCAATGGTTAGTACCCCCGCCCAAATCCCAGCCGACACCCAACTCGCAGAAGTCGAAGTTCCCATCCCCCCTACCAACCTACCCTACGACGACGGAGAACCCTTGGAAACCGCCAAACATCGCACGGCGATGAACGTCCTGATTCGCGCTTGCCAATTTTACCTCTCTCAAAATAACCAACTCGGCTACTGCGGGGGAAATACGTTTCTCTACTACAGCGCCGAACAAGTCAGAAACCAAGACTTTCGAGGACCGGACTTTTTTCTAGTCCTCAACGCCGTTCCCGAAAGCCAAAAAAGTCGAAAATACTGGGCAATTTGGGATGAAGGAGGGCGCTACCCAGACTTGATTATCGAACTGATGTCGCCCAGTACGGCTAAGGTAGATACCGACGAAAAAAAAGAACTCTATCAAAGTACCTTTAGAACGCAAGATTATATTGTTTATGACCCCAACGAACCGAGTTCGTTACAAGGATGGACATTGGATGGGAACTTGACCTATCAAGCCCTGAAAGCGGACAATCGAGGATGGTTGTGGTGCCAAAGCGTTCAATTGTGGGTGGGGACGTGGCAGGGAGAGGCTCAAGAGAATCCGGGGGTGTGGTTGCGCTTCTACGATCGCGATGGGAATCTGGTATTGTTGCCTGAAGAACTCGAGGCTCAACGGGCAGAAGAAGAACGACAACGGGCAAAAGAAGAACGGCAACGGGCAGAAGAAGAACGGCAACGGGCCGAAAATGCCGAAGCTGAAAATGCTCGACTGAGGGCGTTGTTGCAACAGCAAGGGATCGATTTAGACTAAACTCGCATTTAGGGCCATCCTCAATCTGCTGGATACTCCCGTCGCGATCGCGATCGCCCAATTTGACTGAGGCGGACTGTCCTAAAATAAGTAGCGTTACTCTCGCGATCGCGAGATAAGTTTAGAGTTACAACCCGGCTTATGGTACATTTTCTGACCTAGCATAGATATAAAGCGAATGGTTTAAGGCAACGATAAAGCTGCGCCCCGTCTCTGAAAAGCCAAAGGCCCGAATTTCACAATCCTGCTCGACTTGGACGCAAGCTGCAAGATCGTCGTAAATATCGGCGTGTGGCGGACATAAAATAACGCGATAGTCCGGCCAAGTTGGAGCAATTAAGTCCAATTGCCAACCGTCGCGAGTAATCGTTATCAATCCACCGCCATATAAGCCAGCTAAGCGAATTTTTCGACCTTCAAGAGAACCAATCCCCGAAGCCGATAGTTTATCCCAATCGTACCAAGCTAGGTCATCGTCGTCGCGATCGCGCGCTATTTTTTCGCCGCTGGTACAGTCGAATAGTCCTCGCCCGCTTAGAGAAACAACAAGCAGCAAATCTGAATTTTCTGCAAAACCGACCATTTCTAAACCGCCAACTGCACGCACCGTTATATAATATCCGCCCCTCTCGCCCATCATAAAAAACATTTCCGGTTTCTCCCCATCCCCCCATCCCCCCATCCCCCCATCAGCCTTAACTACAGACTTCCTCGACAGCCTCTTGCTGGCTCGCGCGCCAATCGGGATAGAATTCCCGGTAAACATCGAGATCCATCACTTTCTCAATCGAATCGAAGACCGGCTCCCATGCTCGAAGTGAAAGACAAATGACTGCATCAAGTTGACAAGGGTCGTAAGGTTCAATCTGCATTGCTAAGGGTTGAAGCACTTCGCGCCCCACTTCTAAAATCGCCTAAAGTATAACACTGCTGCACGCGATCGCGTTTTCACAAAGCATTTTCTATGGCTATAGCTAGGGCTTGCTGTACAAAGCGGCAAACCCTATTAATCAATGCGATCGAGGTGTATTAGGGGTGTTTAAATCTTCGCTCTTCGGCGAGAAAAATTCATTTCTGTTCGGCGCACTGCGATCGCCCCAAATGTACTATCTCCCCCTGCTCCCCCTGCTCCCCCTGCTTCCCCTGCTTCCCCTGCTTCCCCTGCTCCCCGGTGCTCATCACAACACTTATTCAGCAAACCCTAGCTAGCCCTCTTGTTTATAAGCTGTATAGCGAGTCCACACCAATTGTGGAAAGGCATTATTAAAAAAAATCAGAAAGATTGAATTCCTGTAAAATCAGTGAAAATGCGCCGTCATTAAAGCTGTTGCTTCCTCGGCTGTCAGTCGTTGAGAGCGAGTATATCCGCGTAAATGATGACCGGCTAATGCTTCCATGTTTGCCAAATCAGTCTCCTCGTCAACCCCTTCCGCGATCGCCTCGAGGTCTAAGTCCGCAGCGAGAGCGAACAATCCCTGAAGAACTGTCCATTGGCGATTGTTAATAAAGCAGGCCTTAATTTTGAGCGCTCCTGTGGGACATTGGTAGAGACTCGATAATCTCGAACTATCGCTGTACAGGTCGTTGAAATAGTGTTGAATTCTAAAGGGAGTCGTTGCTGTCGGCGAAGTCCCAACGGAGGCACCATCGAGCAATTCTAAACGAATCTGAGTCCCCGCAATCCGATACCGAGTCAAAATTTCGTCGGCGCGTTCTGGGTAACGCGATCGCAGCGTTTCTGACGAAAACAGCGCGACGCGGAGAACGAGCGAATTGGCTCGGGGAAAGCGATCGTGCCACTGATGCAATTGGCAACAAACTTGCTCGAAGGCATTCCATTTCAGCTCTTCGAGATATTGACTTCCTTCAACCTCAGTGCGCAATTGAGTGGGAAGACTCGACTTTTCAACTGCGCTCGAGGGGTGTAAACTCACTTCAAATCCCAACAATCGGGAGTCCCTTAAACCGAAAACGGGTTGGTAGAACAGTTGAGCTTCTGACAATGGATTCCAGGGCAACTGTGCTTCTGCGGACTGGGGGCGATCGCTGGCTGTTACGGGTGTTGCTTTTGGGTTAACTAGGTTTTGAGTCGGTGGAGTTAGGTACATCCTCAATCGTCCTCTCGATACTTTGGGTAGAGTCGTATTTGGGGCTAACCCTACAATTCTCAGAATACTGCTCGGACGTGAAAAAGCCGTGAAACCTCGAGCAGTATCTCCGAATTACTAAGGAACCCGACCCTGACTTTGGGAGATTGTACCGTACAATTTTGGGGAAGTCTAACGCTAGGAGCGCGATCGCAGCGCTTCCCCTTAACGCCTCGCCTCCGCAAAACTAATGCAATTTTCTAAGCTCAACCCCGAAACGTCCCGTAAAAATTCCCATCGCGGGACAACAAAAGATTGAGAACCGACAGCAGAAAAATTCCCAAAAATAACACCAAACCGAGAGCGCAGGCATATCCAATTTCCAAATTTTCAAAGGCCTGTTCGTAAACGTAATAGACAATGGTTTTGGAACTACTGCGCGGTCCGCCTTGGGTCATGACATACACTTCTTCAAAGACCTTAGTGGCTGAAATGGCTGAAATAACGGCTACTAAAGTCAAGTAAGGACGCATCAGGGGTAAAGTGATATCCCAATGCTTTCTCCATCCTTGGGAACCATCCAGGGCAGCAGCTTCGTACAGTTCGGGCGAAATCGATTGTAACCCCGCCAGATAAATCGCCATGTAATACCCCAATCCTTTCCAAATGGTAACAACCATGACACTCCACAGCGCCAACTGCGGGCTCGTCAGCCAGGGAATTCCTTGTTCTATCCCCAAAACTTGCAAAAATTGATTGAGCAACCCATTGGAGGCATAAACCGCTTTCCAGGCAATGCCTGCAACAACCATTGAAATCACCACCGGCGTATAAAAAGCTAAGCGAAACCAGCGAATGCCTCGAAGTTGACGATTGACGAGGATGGCTAACCCCAGGGAGGCAAAGACGAGAATCGGTACGACGACGATGAGGTATAACAGAGAATTGCCCGCAACTTTCCAAAACGTCGGGTCGGTTCCCAAGCGCCAAAAATTGCTCAATCCTACCCACTGAGGAGCGCCGATTGCGTCGTAGCGCGTCAAACTTAAGATCGAGGCTTGTACGGCAGGAAGGAAAACGGTTAATCCCAGAACAACGAGAGCGGGAAGTAAAAAGAAATAGGGAACAATCTGGGAATGAGTTAGGCGATCGCGAATTTGGGCGAATCGAGTCATAATTACTAACAGGCAAAGGAATTGGATTGTATTATAGTTAACTGTTTGGGCGCAGTTGGATATCGTTCAATAAAGAAAGGATTTTTCTTTCGCTAAATTGAATTAAAGTTAAACCCTTTTTTGACAAGGGCTCCCCCTGCATCGTTGTTAAGTTAACCCAGCCGACTCGCGCGCAAAGAAGCCCTTGTCGATAATTAAGAAACGCTTTTGATGAAAACGTAATTATTGGAACCGACCTAAAAAATGGTGAGTCAAAGTCAAGCTACTTTTGGATTTCAGGGGACTACAATGGCGTATCGCGAGTTAGATCCGCTAACGTCATCGACACGAGACTCGTCAGAAAACGCTTACAATTGCCCCCCATTGGAACACTCCCACGGACATTTATGGCAAATGTTGCCCGTTCCCTTGGTGATGGTGCGCATGAGCGACAGTCGCCTCCTTTTCGCTAACGAGCGATTTCGCGCCCTCGTCGGGTTAACGCCCAACGATGACCCAACCGGTCAAATCTTCGATACTTACTTTGACTCGGCTGTGTGGCAGGCTATTCGACCTTCTTTACAGCATTTGGGAGCCGTTGTCAACTGCGAGTTGAAATTGCGCGCGGCTCGGGGAACGAACCTTTGGGGAATCGTTTCTTTCCAATGCCTCGAAGACACTGGGAGCGCGATCGCGATCGCCACAGTGCAAGATATTACCGCGCGCAAGCGGGCTGAAGCAGAAATCCAACTGTTACAAACCCTAACCCAAGCAGTGGGAGAGGCTCGAGATTTCTTTACCGCTCTCAAAATGGCTCTCGAACGCATCTGTCAAGCGACCCACTGGAGTTATGGCGAGGTTTGGATTCCTAACGACCAAAGTTCGGTTTTAGAGGCGGGTCCGGCTTGGTATAGCGAGGAAGATCTTCGCGCCGGGGAATTTCGCCGACGTAGCAGTACGTACCGCCTTGGCAAAGGGGAAGGTTTGCCGGGTAAGGTTTGGGAGTCCGGTCAACCGCTTTGGTTTTGCGATGTGACGCAGGATGTGGAGTTTTTGCGTCGGGAGTTGGCAGCGCAAGCTGTATTTAAGGTGGGATTTGGGCTGCCAATTTTGACCGAAGGACGGGTTGTCGCGATTTTGGTCTTTTTTAATCGCGCAACGGGAAGCGAGGATAAACGCTTGACCAATTTAATTGCGGCGGCTGCCGAACAGTTGGGGTCCGTCCTCCATCGCCGACAGGTTGAAGCGTCTCTACGAGCAAGCGAGCGCCGTTTGGCGAGTTTGATTAATGCCACGGAGGGGATGTTTTTTACGGCAGCCAACGACCCGGGTTGGACGATGACGTATATTAGCGAGGGATGCGAGCAACTGACCGGGTATAAGAGCGAGGAGTTGAGCGGCGATCGCGTTTTATCTTTTGATTCCATTGTTTGCCCGGAGGATCGGCAGAGGGTGATGGAGGCGATCGCCCGAGGGGTGGATGAGAAAAGGAGCTACAAGAGCGAATATCGCCTGCGGACTAAAGGGGGCGAGGAAAAGTGGGTTTGGGAAAAGGGCCACGGGCTATACGGCGAAAATGGGGAAGTTTTGGGGGTTGAGGGATTTATTACCGATATTACCGAACGCAAGCAGTCGGAGGAGGCGTTGCGGCAGGCAGAACGGAAATATCGCAATATTTTTGAAAATGCCCTAGAAGGGATTTTTCAAACCACACCCGATGGCAAGTATTTGAGTGCCAATCCCGCCCTCGCGCGCATTTATGGTTACGATTCCGTTGAGGAGTTGATGGTTTCCCTAGAGGATATTGAGCATCAGTTGTATGTGGATTCCCAGCAACGAGCGGAGTTTATGCGCTTGATGCAACAGGATTGCGAAGTGATGGAGTTTGAGTCCCAAGTTTATCGGCGCGATCGCAGCACGATTTGGATTTCGGAAAATGCCCGCGCCGTGCGCGATGAAAGGGGAAAGCTTCTGTATTACGAAGGCATGGTTGAGGATATTACCGAGCGCAAGCAGGCTAAAGAGCAACTTCGCGAGCGCGCCTATTACGACCCCTTGACAAAGTTAGCAAATCGTGGATTATTTGAATCGCGCTTACAAGGAGCCTTGTTGCGCGCCCAAACCGAAGCCGACTATCAGTTTGCCGTACTATTTTTAGACTTAGATCGATTTAAAGTCATCAATGATAGTTTAGGGCATTTAGTTGGCGACCAACTGCTCATTGCCATCGCCCGTCGCTTAGAATGTTGTTTGCGCGAAGCCGATATTGTGGCGCGCTTGGGGGGAGATGAGTTTATTATCCTACTCGATGCCATAGAAGAGTTTGAAGTTGCCATGCAGGTTGCCCAAAGAATTATTAAGGAATTGACGGCACCCTTTAGTTTAAGCAGCCATAAAGTGCTAACTTCTACCAGTATTGGTATTACCTTCAGTCACGATTTTCGGACCGCCTCAATGTCCTACGACAACCCCGAAGCCTTACTGCGAGATGCCGATACCGCCTTATATCGCGCCAAGGCATTGGGACGAGGACGCTATGAAGTATTTAACGAGAAAATGCGTCAAAATGTATCGAGTTTGTTGCAACTAGAAATGGACTTGCGCCAAGCCTTGGTTCGTAACGAACTCGAAATTTACTACCAACCCATCGTTGCCCTGAAAACCGGAAAATTGCGAGGATTTGAAGCCTTACTTCGCTGGCATCATCCAGAGCGCGGGTTAATTTGTCCCGGCGAATTTGTCTCTCTGGCGGAGGAAACCGGCTTAATTGTTCCCATTGGCAGTTGGATATTGCGCGAAGCTTGCCATCAGTTGCGTCGCTGGCAAATGCAGCAGCGCGACTCGACGGGAGAGACTTCTTTGATGATTCATATTAATTTATCGAGCAAGCAATTCTTGCAGCCTAATTTAATCGAGCAAATCGACCAAGTTTTTAGCGAAACGGGATTAGAGGGAGCCAGTTTGCGGTTGGAAATTACGGAAAGTTTGTGGCTGAAAAATACTGAATCGGTTAAAATTAAGTTAGCCCAGTTAAAGGAACGAGGCATTCAATGTTGCATTGAGGATTTTGGCATTGGATATTCTCGTTTAAACTATCTTTATAAGTTTCCCGTTAAGGCGTTGAAAATCGATCGCTCCTTTATTAAGGAAATCGATCGCGACGAAGAAAAAGCTGAAATTGCTCGTACCATTGTCGTTTTAGCCCATCATTTAGAGATGGAAACAATCGCTGAAGGTATTGAAACCCAGCAACAACTCGAAAAAATGCGGGACTTTGGCTGCGAACTCGCCCAAGGCTATTTGTTTTCGGGTGCAGTTGACGTACAGTCTGCCGGAGAGTTTATCGACAAACAGTAATGAATAGGGAATAATGAATAGTGAATAATGAATAATGAATAATGAATAGGGAATAATGAATAGGGAATAATGAATAGGGAATAATGAATAGTGAATAATGAATAGGGAA
>JAXHVQ010000171.1:0-11233 GCA_034189065.1 Cyanobacteriota bacterium | reverse complement strand
CTTGAGTAATGACGCGATCGCTTCAGATCTCGCTCCTTGTTTTGCTAACTTTACAGCCAGCGCCCGCTTGAGCTCGCGCGAGTCAGGATTGCTCTTTATCCATTCGTCTAGTTCTCTAAGCTTTTCTTCTTTTTCTTGAGTTGCCATAGAGTGCTTTCCCCTTAAAACCATGATTTTATTTTACCATTGTTCCACCGGCTTTGTTTACATCCCATTCAGAAATGCTATATAGCGTTTTCGCTCTGAAACGTAAACAATAAATAGCCCAGAATTCAAATCCACCGCGAGTAGGGACGTTATCAAAAATGATAAAATTTGGATTGAAGAAGATTGGACCGAAACAGGTGTAGCCAATGAATTGCTAAAATTAGAAGTTCCTGCTGGCGATATTGTGTTGGGTTTTCATCCGCCAGAAGTGCGTCAATTGACTGAATTCGCGATCGCGTGAATGATGACTTCCAACAATTAAAAATTCAAACAACTCAATTTCGCCAAATGGCATCGGCAGTGCGACAGACATCCACCATTTCCGCTACATCGTGAACGCGAAGAATATCCGCCCCTCCCGCGATCGCGGCGCAACAAGCGGCTGCCGTCCCCCACACGCGCTGTTTGGGGTCGCTGCGGTCTAATATCTTACCAATAAAGCTTTTGCGCGACGGACCGACCAGCAAAGGCGCATTGAGGTCGGCAAAAGCAGGTAGATGGCGCAATAATTCCAAATTTTGTTCGTAGGTTTTAGCAAAACCGATACCGGGATCGAGCCAAACCTGCGATCGCTCAATTCCCGCCGCGATCGCGCACTCTTTTTGGCGAGCGAGAAAGTCGTGGATTTCCCCAACCAAATCTCCATAATCCGTCAGCGTTTGCATGGTTTCCGGGGTTCCCCGGATGTGCATCAGAACAATTGGGACGCGCAGTTGGGCGGCAGTGGAGAACATTTCCTCATCAAAGGTTCCCCCCGAAATATCATTAATAATATCCGCACCGGCCGCGATCGCCGCAGAAGCCACCGCCGCGCGCGTCGTGTCCGCCGAAATGGAAATGGGAAATCGCGATCGCACGGCTTCTACAATTGGGACGACGCGCTGCAACTCCTCCTCCACCGAAATTTGCACGGCACCCGGTCGCGTTGACTGACCCCCAATATCGACAATATCAACTCCCGACGATACCATCTGTTTGACCTGACTCAGGGCAGCTTCTAAGGTGTTAAACTGCCCCCCATCGCTAAAACTATCGGGCGTAACATTCAAAATCCCCATAACGTAGGTTCGTTCTCCCCACGTGAAAGAGCGTCCTTTGTCAACGGATTTTAGTTGGTGTGCCGCCAACGGATGGGGAGCGGCACGGTTTTCTTTGTCATTCGTCATTCGTCATTCGTCATTTGTCATTTGTCATTTGTCATTTGTCATTTGTCATTCGTCAGTGGGCAGTGGGTAGTGGTTTCAAAGCCTAAAACCTAGAACCTAAGACCTAAAACCTAAAACCTAAAACCTAGTTTACTGATTACTGATAATTCACAATCCGAGCAAATCCCGCCGCATCCAAACTTGCCCCACCCACCAAAGCACCATCAATTTCCGGCTGGGCCATAATTTCATCAATATTATTAGGCTTCACCGAACCGCCGTACTGAATGGGTACGTCGGGGTTGCTCAATAGCGAGCGAATCAAACCAATAACGCGATTCGCCTCAACCGCCTCGCACGTATCGCCCGTCCCAATCGCCCAAATCGGCTCGTAGGCGATCGCAAGCTGACTTTGGTCAACATCCACCAGCGCCTTTTCAATTTGATGGGCGATCAACTTTTCCATCTCCCCTGCATCGCGCTGTGCCTTGCTTTCTCCAACGCAGAGGATGGGCGTAATCCCATAGCGTTGGGCTGCTTTCAGACGTGAATTCACTGTTTCATCGGTTTCCCCAAAATATTGGCGGCGTTCGCTGTGACCGACAATAGCGTAGGTTACGTTCATTTCCTTCAACATTGGGCCGGAAACTTCCCCCGTATAGGCCCCCGTCTCTTCCCAGTGAATATTTTGCGCCCCCAAGCGCACGCGACCTCCGTGGAGGTTTTTAGACATCGTTCCCAATGAGGTGAAGGTCGGACAGAGGATAACCCCTCGTTCTGGGTCGGCTTTTTCAACTTCGGGCAGAAAGGCCTGCAAAAACTGCTCGGACTCTGCCTGAGTCTTATACATTTTCCAATTACCAGCTATGAGAATTTTTCGCACGGCTTCGTTTAACGCGGTTAACTTCAAAACTTCGCAAGTTTAAGTTTAAGGCTTTTCGGTGATTTAACGCGAGGTTAAGGGGCTAAATTCGTTCGCTGAGGCGGTGGGTTAAGCTGCACAGAAGCACGCCTCTTCCATTTCCCGGCTTCGCAAGCATTGCCCAATGTCCCATCGGGAGGGAACAACACTCCCATCTCCTTCACATCTTTACGTAAATGACATATTCGCTCTTAAGGGTGGCGCGCCGTGCGAAAATCTTTTTAAATATTGGGCAGATCGTTTTTTTTTAAATTAGTAGTGAGGAGCGATTGTGAACGAGTCTTTTAGCAAAACTCCAATTTTTCTGTTGGGTCTGGCAGCGGTTTCGACCCTTGGCGGCGCGACGGTGGCGAGGGCTGAATCTGTACCCGTGCTGGTTTCGGCTGTTGAGTCGGCCGAGTCAGCACCGGTTCGCCCTGAAAGCGCGATCGCAGTTCGGTCCCAACCCCCCGCCTCGGTTATCGTCCCAACTGTTGCCCCGGTTCTCTCCCCCGCCTTTCAAGGCGCAATTGACGGGCAATTGTTGGGGGCTGCGGCGACGTTTTCTACCCCCAATGCCCTTTCCAATGCCCCTCTGTTGGCTCAAACTCAGCCGTCAACAGTTCCCCCTCTCCCTGGGGCGGAGATTGTCAACGAACCCACGGATGTCGTCATTCCAGCGCCTGAAACCTTTGCGACCTCGGTTGAGTCGTTACAAGGCCCTTTTACGGCGACGGCGCAAGAGTTAGGACAAATCGACACTGTACAGCTTCCTGTGGCCCAACGTCGAAATCCGAGGCGCAGGCGCTTCAATCCGGCTGACTCTTACAGCTATATTGGTATTGGTGGCAATATTGGGATTACTGAAAATGATGATGATGCGACCACCACGACCACCACGACGACGGACGGCGATCGCGAGTCGCCCCTCGGCAAGGGCAGTTTCGCGATTAACGGCAAACTTGGATTGGGACCGTCCTTGTCGCTGCGACCGTCTATTTTGGTCACAGACGACTTGGCGTTTCTCATTCCCCTAACCTATGATTTCCGAATTCCCACGCGGGATGGGGTTTCTCCTTTTATTCCGTTTGCGGGTGCGGGGTTGGCTGTCACTACCACTGACGATAATCATTTTGGCTTTTTGCTGACGGGTGGGGTGGATTATCGCATCTCGCCCCAATGGACGGCCAATGGGTCTCTCAATGTCGGTTTCTTGAGCGATACGACCGATATCGGCGTGATTTTGGGCATTGGATACACTTTCCCCGGCTTTGGCTTTAATTTTTAGGCGCAGCTTTTGAGAGGGCGTTGGATTCGCGGCAGGTTGCAAGGCTTGCTCCGAATCTAGTCTCTTTCCCCCACTGCCAAAAAAGGATTGACCCAACGGGACTCAATAGTGATATACTGCCTATTGATTACTGATTACTGATATCTGACAGTACAAATCCGCCACCCTCAGTTGAAGGTGGCGGTTTGCTTTCTTAATTCCTTAAGGAACGAAGACCTACAAAGCGGTCAAGGGAGTCGGCTCTACAAAGAAGAGCCGATGCCTGCGTAGGCTCCATAAAAGAAAATACCGACAACGGTAATTACGCCTAAACCCGCGACGGTGGCGACTAACCACAGCGGAATCCGACCGTCTGCAAACATATGCTCTAACCTCCTAAAATTTCTCCCAATGACGATCCTAAAGCCAGTTAGTTAAAGAAGTAACTGGAAAACAAAATACCAAGAACAAAAATTAATAGCAAGCCCAAGAACAAAGATGTTCTGTTGAGTTCGACGGGCTGCCGGTTGGGATTGGGGGTGCGATCCATCTCTTAAAGTGCCTCCTATCTTTGAATAAACTGCATGGCGGCGATCGCGCCTAAAAAGAAAACCGAGGGAACGGCTAGCGTATGAACGGCTAACCAGCGAACGGTGAAAATGGGGTAAGAAACGGGTTGATTTGGGGTTCGACTTGTCATGATTTTTGGGGTAGGTTTATCTTAAAAATAGCTTACTTGCCGATGGCGCGTTCGATTTGAGCTTTGCTGTCAAAGCGGTCTGTAACAACCGGCGCTTCCACACGATCTTGCATAAAATACTCGTTGGGGCGCGGCGTACCGAAGGCATCGTAAGCGAGTCCCGTGCTGACAAATAGCCAGCCTGCGACGAAGAGCATGGGGATGGTGATACTGTGAATCACCCAGTAACGAATGCTCGTAATAATATCAGAAAATGGACGTTCTCCGGTGGTACCTGACATTGAGTGTTCTCCTTGTTTTTGCAGGTGTTAAAAATTCACCTTATTATGATACGAAATTTCGGTCCCTCCGAAAAGGGCGATTCGGCTTAAGCGGCTTTGGCTTCGCTTTGATATTCGAGTAAGTGGCCGCGATCGCCTAAAATAAATCCTGTGTCTGCATCCGTAAAAAGAATTCGATACAGATTTGAGGGGACTTCTTCAACTTTGCGGTCTTTTTGCCAGGTGCTTCCACCATCAAAACTGACCAGCAAGTTGCCGCTGCCCCCAGATACCCAAATTTCTTCTGGGGTCCGATAGGCCACATCTAATAATCCCCAACTGGTGCCGGGTTCGGGATAGTTCACCTCATCCCATTCTTCTCGGTCTTGGGAGTTGGTAAATTGCAGTTGACCGCCGCGCGCCACTAACCACAGTCGTCCGTCGGGAGCAAATCCCATGTTTTGCAGCCGTCGCGAACTGTTGCGTTGGTGAGGGGCCCAAACGTCTTGACCGGGCTCCCAAGTGGAATAGAAGTTGCCGCGCGAGGAAACCGCGACGTATTCTCCTTGGGGGGAACGGGCGAGGTTGCGAACCACCCCCACAGCGCCTTGAACCAAAGCTTTCCAGGTTTTTGCCCCGTCTTCGGTTTTATAAATCGCTCCCACATCGGTGGTCATTTCGGCGCTATTGGAACCGAGGGCGACGATGGAGTAAGGCGAACCGGGCAGTTTGGCACTGAGGGTAACGCGCGACCAGGTTTGACCGCCGTCGGTGGTGTGGAGCAAAATTGAGGGTTCGCCCACTATCCAGCCTTCTCCACCGGAAAAGCTGACGGAGGTGAATGTCGCATTTTCTTCCTCTAAGTCCAGTTGGCGTTCGTTCCAGGTGTTGCCGCCGTCGGTGGTTTCAAAGAGGGTGGTTTTACTGCCGACTAACCAGCCGTGTTGGGGGTCGTTGCCGGTGAAGGCAATATCTAGCAGTCGGGCTTCGGTGGGGAGGTCTATGGGTTTCCAGGGGTTGTAGCTGACATCGTTTAGGCTGCTGCAACTCGCGCAAAAAAAGGCGATCGCGAGCAAAGTAAAGATTTGTTTCAGTTTTTTCATCAATGAATTCATCACAACTGATATACGGAGGCGGGAGGCAACGAAATACGGATTTATGCGTCGGCTAGCGCACGGCATAAAAACTCATAAAGAACAGAAAGGCGAGGACGAATCCGCCGGCGATGAGAAGATTTTTTTGGGTGGGAGTCAGTTGATTCACACCCAAGCCGTAGTTCAGGTTGGACTCAAATCCCGAAGGCGCGCCAGCCGAGCCGATATCTTTGAATTGGCGGCGACCCGCCCCGCACACGGGACAGCGCCAGGTGGAGGGAAGGTCTTGGAATAGGGTACCGGAGGCAATATCCGCTGTACTGTCTCCTTTGTCGGGTTCGTAGACGTAGCCGCAGCTCAAGCATTCATGGCGCGCTGGCGCTAGCTCGGCTAGGGTTTTTTCTTGGGCTGGCTCAGTCATGGCGATCGCTGCAAATCTTAAAATCTTTGTTACAAATTATCGCACAAAGTTTAATCTTAAATTAAATCAGTTTTGATTGCGTACTCCGAGCGTTGCGATCGCGCGGGCTGAAGATTGGGACAAATGGTACGTTGGACTTGTTCGGGGGGCGGTTGGTCTTCCCAGCCAGAGAGAATACCGAGAACTTCGAGCTTTAGGGTTTCTAAGGCTTGGATTTGCTCGTGGATTTGCTGAAGCTTTTCGAGGAGGCGCGCTTTGACAGCTTCGCAGGGAAGTTCGCCGCGATCGCGAATTTCGAGGATATCTCGAATCTCATTTAAGCTGAGTCCGAGGGCTTGCGATCGCTTGATGAAGGCGAGTCGATTAAAAATTGAGGGTTGAAAGAGACGGTACCCCGATCGCGATCGCTCGACATTTGGGGCGAGGAGACCTAATTGTTCGTAGTAGCGAATGGTTTTCACCGACAAACCGCTTTGTCGCGCGACTTGACCGATTTTGAGCCATCGATCCAAAAGCATTTTAATTTACGCTTAATTGTGAAATAGAAGCCAAAACCACAGTTAAAAAGGTTTTAGGTTTTAGGTTTTAACCCCTTCTGCCTTCTGCCTTCTGCCTTCTGCCTTAATTTTTATGGTGTCGGCGACTGGCAAGGGGAGGCAGTGGGGGTTCGGGGGGACTGGGGGGAAGATAGCGCCTTGCTCTTTCCTCTTGGGGAAGGCCGCGATCGCGTTCTCGCTGAGTCACGCGCGCGATCATCCCCAACATCACCACCAGCAATCCAAAACTCAAGAGCGTCCACCGTTCGCCGACTCCCCCAATGACGGCATCCACCGCTCCTACAATCAAGATGAAGCTGGAAATTGGCTCTTTACGATAGGCTAATTTAACAAAGCTCGGCAATAAAGCGTTCATTTGGGTTGTTTGAAGTTTGAGCAGTCAATCTAAAAATCTAAACTCCGATCGCCCTCTATTTCACTCCGATTGTGCCAGTTATCGACGCGGCAATTCTAAAAATCTGACCCCAATCGTTAAGAGGTTATCTTTTAATTCCAGGGTATCTTATTAAAACGGGTTTGGGAGTAGCGCGATTGTCTGGGAGCCAAGTTCAACCCCGCCATCGTTCCAGAAAAACCGAGTTTCTTTCGCCCTAATCGCCCGAATCTAAGCAACTTTACGGTAAAAACCCGGTTTCTCCCAGCGTTTTGTCCAATTATTGCAAACCGAGCCACGCGAGGATTCCCTGATTCGTGACGGCTTCGATAATCAGGGTCAGAACAAAACCAACCATTGCGGCTCGACCGTTTAGCCGCTCTGCGTAGTCGTTGAAGCCAAATTTGGGTTCGGCGAGTTTGGGTGTTGTTGCGGGTTGAGTTGAAGATTCAGACATGATAATCCTTTCTTTGTCTAGGCGTGGTTACAATTCTTTACCATTTTAACGTCCAATGGAAAGATTTTCGTTTCGGATTGGGGATTACAGGGCGATCGCGGTTCGTTCTGCGGTCCAATGGCGATCGCTCGATTGATAAATCCGCACCCCTTCGATTCGCGATCGCTCAAATAACTGCTCGACTTCCGAGAGGGTAAAAGCAGCACGTAGGGAGTCACGAAAGAGTTGGGTTTGATGGGGACTGTATTGGGGACCGACTGCCTCAACAATTTCCTCCACGTTTTCGGCGCTGGGAGGACGCAGTAAATCTCGAATTAAAATCGCCCCGGGGGGTTTGAGAACGCGAGCGATTTCCTGGAAAAACGGCAGGGGATCGGGCAAATGATGAACCAAGCTGTTGGAGAGGACGAAATCGAAGCTGGCATCGGCATAGGGCATTTGTTTAGAATCTACGCATTCTAGGGTAATTCGACGTTCTAAACCGGCGGCTGCGATATTTTGGCGGCCGCGATCGAGCATCGATCGCGCCAAATCAATCCCTACTATTTGCCAGTGGGGGCGCTCTTGACAAATGAGGATGGGTATGCGTGCCGTTCCCGTTCCCGCATCGAGTCCGTAGGCTGTGGTGGAGGGAAAAGTTGCGATCGCGCGGGCTGCAAAATCGGAATTCACCGCTAAGAAGTCCATCTCGTCGTACTCTCGGGCTTCTTGGGGCGTATCCATCACTTCTGGTTCGAGAATGCGCTGCATTTTGTGAGACCCCCAACGAACTTTAAAATACAATTCCCTTGTTGATGGCCGGAGTTCACCTGGGGTGCGACCATTGCTCCGGTTGTAGAAAATAAAGAGGGAATAAATTTATTATCTAACATTGGCGCGCGCTTTGGGGCTAACATTCCAGGGTAAAATAAGTGCGCACTCTTGCAATTACAAATTCAGTCTAACATTATGCGCTGTGCCATTTCTAGTCGTGCGGGTCAAGTTCTCGCCCGAGGTCATCTGTTCATTTATAAAGAGGAGAATGGAGAACTGCGACTCAATTTTGAAAGCGATCGCGGAACCTTAATTGAAGGGGGAATTATTGATTCTGACGGCGATATGACAGCAGCCAGTCAAGTTCTTATGGGTCAATTTTTTGAGGCTTGGCACATGACTGATTTAACGCTGACGGCGAGTTCTAAGGGTTGAAAGAATGCTTGATTGGAGAAGAGTTAAACTCGACAAGCAATAGGCATTCGCCATCCTGTTCCAAAGGCGCGATCGGTAATTTTAAGTCCCGGTGGCGCTTGTCTGCGCTTAAATTCGGCACGTACTACTAATTTCATCACCTTTTCTACTACTTGGGGATTGTAACCGGCGGCAATAATTTGGGCGGACGATTCGTGAAGATGAATCATTCGTTCTAAAATATCATCGAGAATTTCGTAGGGAGGAAGGGAATCTTGGTCGATTTGATCGGGTTTGAGTTCTGCGCTGGGGGGTTTTTCAATGATATTGGCGGGAATTGTTTCCCTATGGCGGTTTAACCAGCGGCAGAGGGCAGAAACGCGGGTTTTTGGGACATCTGAAATAACGGCTAGTCCGCCGTTCATATCGCCGTAGAGGGTGCAATAACCGACTGCCATTTCTGATTTGTTGCCGGTGGAAAGAAGAAGGTAGCCAAATTTATTTGCGATCGCCATCAGCAAGTTTCCTCGAATGCGCGATTGTAGGTTTTCTTCGGCAACGCCAAACTCGGTTTCGGCAAACAGCGGTTCGAGGATTTTATCGTAGGCATTCATGGCATCGCCGATCGCAAGTTTGTAGCTATTAATACCCAAATTTTCAACTAATTTTACAGCATCGCTTACTGAATGGTCGGAACTATAAGGAGAAGGCATAAGTACGCCTAATACATTTTCTCGTCCCATTGCTTCGGCCGCGATCGCGGCCACTAATGCCGAGTCAATTCCACCACTTAATCCTAATACGACTCGAGCAAAACCACACTTTTGCGCATAATCTCGGACTCCTAAAACTAAAGCCGACCAAATTTCCTCCTCTTCTGTTTCAAAGATAGGTGCAATTGAGAAACCTTGTAAATCTTGTTGCTGTAAATCGTATTCTACAATGGATAAATTTGTATCAAATGCCTTAGCGCGATTAATTATTTTTCCTGTCCCATCGACCGCAAAGCTATTTCCGTCAAAGATTAAATCGTCATTGCCCCCCACTTGGTTAATATAAATAATCGGAGTTTGATAGGCTGTTGCACTATGTTTCAACATAGCTTCGCGCACCTTTTGCTTGCCAACGCTGTAGGGAGATGCCGACAAATTGACGACTAAATCGACTGAATTTTGGACTAAATCTTGAACGGGATTAATTTCATAAATCCGCTTTCCCCAAAATGCTTCGTCGTTCCATAAATCTTCGCAGATCGTTACGCCAATTTTTACTCGCTCGCTTGCTAAGCCGCCTTTTTTTGATGTTTCTAAAGTTAAAATATTGCTTTGATTTCCCGGTTCAAAATAGCGGTCTTCATCAAAAACATCGTAGGTAGGAAGCAAGCGTTTGTGAAATATCTTTTGAATTTGACCGCTTTCTAGCCAAGCGACACTATTGTACAAAGCTTTTTGTCCATTTGCCGCTGCATCGGTATTCTTTTCTATTGTTCCCACTAAAACTGCTAAGTGAGGAGGGAGTTGTCGAGCTAACTTTTCGAGTTGCTGGGATACTGCTTCAATAAAGCCTGGATTTAACAATAAGTCGCGCGGCGGATAGCCACATAACGAAAGTTCGGGGGTTAGTAACAAGCGAGCGCCGTTTTCTACGGATTTATGCGCAGATTCGAGAATCGATTGGGCGTTGTTTTTGAGATAGCCAATGGTGGGGTTAAGTTGCGCGATCGCGATTTTCATAAGCTTTGTCGGAAATCGAATTTTTGAGTTCGGAGGTTTTTATTTCAAAAATCGATCGCTCTAACTTTTGTCACTGAAATTAGTAAAGATGGAGCGATACATCATTTTGCTCTTAAACCAAAACTTTTGCCCGAAGGATTTGCAAAACCCGATCGTGTTCTTCGGGAGTAATGACCGATCGCGCCCATTCGCCGTCATCAATAATGATACATTTATTTTTTTCAGGACGCTGTGGGTCTAAATGGAACCATTCAGGCGTTAATCCCATGCCCCAAATCCGCAATTTTCCCGTTAGAAGATTCATCTCTTCTTCTTGGATGCTGCGAATTTTAGAATAGGGAATGCGCTTGCTTCCAATGGGGAAATAATACCAATGGAGAGTCATGGCATCGTCGTCGCAAACAAGATATTGGTCTTCGTATAGGATAGTCATGTTGTTAGTCAGAACAGGAGAATAGGAGAATTCAGAATTCAGGAATATCATTAACGATTTTACGAGTGTAGGAGTCTAGTAGCCTACTGACTTCTTCAAGTTGGGTTGCAAGCTCTATTGTAGAGGCATATTCCAAATCTTGTACTAAAATTAAGTAATAGCGGCATTCTTCTAGAGAACTTTGCGCAATATTCATAAATCTGGCTTTTTCCTTAACGCTTCTTCTTTTAAAACCTTCTGCTATATTGGCGGGTATCGAAACCGCAGCTCGTCTTAATTGAGAAGTCAAACCATACATTTCTGACTTTGGAAAATCTTTACTCAATAGATACACATCTAAAACAAATTTGTGGGACTTTTGCCAAACAATTAAGTTTTGAAAGCTTTTTGCTCTTTTTTCTTTCATAGCAACCTCTTTACATTAATTAACTCTTCTTTTCTACTCTTGATTTTAATTAACTAAACTATAGCATTAATGCTATATCGACTCCTATATTCTTCCATTCTCTCATTCTTCC
>JAXHVQ010000170.1:0-11360 GCA_034189065.1 Cyanobacteriota bacterium | reverse complement strand
GGGGAGATGGGGGAGCAGGGGAGACGGGGGAGATGGGGAGATGGGGAGATGGGGGAGCAGGGGAGCAGGGGGAGATGGGGAGATGGGGGAGCAGGGGGAGCAGGGGAGCAGGGGAGATGGGGAGATGGGGGGATGGGGGGACAAAATTGATGTGTCGTCAGAATTTATAGAATTGGTATTAAAGCCTAGAACCTAAAACCCAAAACCCAACACCTAAAACCTAAATCGGTACACTGGGGAGTGGCATTGTTCGTTGTCCGAGCCGAAACCTTTAGTTCCAAGCCAAAATGCTAGGATTGAACCGCCTCAGTATCAAATCCAAACTGCAAATCATGTTGCTGGTTGCCAGCCTGGGATCGATTTTGGTGGTCGGCTATTTAAGTTGGAGTCGAGCGAGAGCGACGCTGAGCGATCGCATCTTCAGCCAGTTGACCAGCGTCAGAGCCTCTAAAGCCTATCAAATCGAGTCTTATTTCCGACACTTGCGCAATCATCTCGAAACGCTATGCGAAGATCGCATGATGGTGTCGGCGATGCTGGAGTTTGAGCAAACCTTCGCTCGCCTGGAGGAGCAACCCGTTCCCCCAAGACGCGACAACGCGATCGCCCGATATTATACCCAAACATTCCTTCCGCGACTGGCGAAAAATATTGAGGGTACGCCCACTTTAGATACCTATCTTCCTCGCAGTGCAGCCGCGCGCTACCTCCAGTTTCACTACATTGCCAATAATCCCGCTCCGGTGGGCGAGAAAGATAATCTTAACAAGGCGAAGGACGGGAGCGAATACAGCGAAATTCACGCTCGATACCATCCCTTATTTCGCAACTTAATCGAGCAGTTTGGGTATTACGACTTGTTTCTCATTAATTCGGAAACCGGCGAAATTGCCTACTCTGTTTACAAAGAAACCGACTATGGCACCAGCTTAGATAAAGGGCCTTATCGCAATAGCAATTTAGCCAAAGTGGTTCAAAAAGTACGAGAAAATCCCGATCGCGGCGCGATTCAAATTGTCGATTTCGACTTTTATCGTCCGTCCTACAACGCTCCAACCGCCTTCATTGCCGGTCCCATTTACGACGGCACTCAAATGGTGGGAATCTTAGCGGTTCAATTACCGGTAGACGAAATTAACAACGTTCTGACGGGCAACCGTAACTGGAAGCGAGATGGACTGGGGAATACGGGCGAAGTATATTTAGTGGGAGCCGATTTGTTGATGCGCTCTGCTGCCCGTCCCCTGCTGGAGAATTCAGAACGCTACGTGCAAAAATTGGAACAAGATCGCGTTGCCCCCGAAAAAATCGGTAGAATTGAGCAGTTAAAGACCTCAATTTTGTTGCAGGAAGTCGATACCGATCCGGCTAAAGAGGCGATCGCGCGCCAAATGGGAACCCAACGGGCGCAAGATTATCTGGGTATTTCTACCCTGAGTTCCTTTGCTCCCCTCGATATTCCGGGAGTCAATTGGGGAATTGTCGCTCAAATGAACCTCAGCGAAGCCTATCAACCGGTGAACGCCCTTCAATTCCAGCTTTTGGCTTCAACGGTCATCCTCGTCCTGTTGGTTCTTTTGTATGCCGCGATCGCATCTTACCGCTTTGTTAAGCCTATTGATGCTCTCATTGCTGCTTCTCGTCGAGTGGAAAGGGGAGATTTGGAGACGGAGGTTGTTTCTAAGGGAACGGACGAATTTAACGAACTGGCTCAAATTCTCAATCGTATTGTTAGGCAATTCCGCGATCGAACCGCAGAAATTGCCCAAAAACGCGAGGAAAATGAAGTCTTGCTGCGTAATATTTTGCCCGATTCCGCGATCGCGCGTTTGAGAAAGGGGGAAACGCCCGTTGCCGATCGCGCTCAATCGGCAGCAATTGCCGCTATTGGCATTCGAGGACTCACTCAATATGCCCGAAACCGCAGTGTGGAAGAAGCAGCAAGTCTCCTCAACGAGTGGGTGGATATTTTAGATGAAACGGCGAGTAAGTATGGCGTAGAACGATTGATTCTTTCGAGCGATCGCTATATCGCTTGTTGTGGGTTAACCGAGCCGCGCTTGGACTGTGCCATGCGGATGGTAGATTTTGCTTTAGACGCTCTCAAACGCCTCCAAAACTTCAACCTCGAATACGATGTTCGTCTCAGTCTGCGCATTGGGATCGACGTGGGTTCGGTCATGGCTGGGATTGTCGGACGGCAAAAATTTCGCTACGCTGTTTGGGGCGAAACGGTGGATATCGCCCATCAGTTGGAACCGAAGGCAGAACCGAATACGATTTTGGTCACGCAAGAGGTGCGCGATCGCATCCAGGATTTGCATCCCCTCGAATCTGGAGTTGCGATCGCGATCGAAAATCGAGGTAAAATTCCAACTTGGGTTTTGGGTAAAACTGGAATGCAGAATCTCATTAGCGAATTAACATTGGGTTTGGATTTTGATGAGGAGTGAGATTGTTTAGGTTTCAGGTTTTAGGTTTTGGGTTTTAGGTTTTGGGGGAGGGTGGGGATGTTCAAGTAAAATGCCCGTACGTGAGTTTTAGGGGTTATACCAAAAATCCCAAGTCTTGACAGATTTGCTCAATACGGGCTCGGGATTTGGGTTGTTCGCGATCGCCTTTAAGCTGATGGCTGACGGCTGAACGCTGAATGCTTACCCTATACTCGATCTGTATCATCACTTTTGGCAAATGGTATTAGGTTTTAGGTTAATCAAGAGTACCGACATACTATGCTCGACCAATCCATTCTCCTCTGGGGAACAATTTTAATCTTAGGCTTTCCAATTCTGACAATTGCAATTGGAGAAGGGATCGAACGAGCGCGACGGCGAAATAATCCGATTAGCCGAGTTTTATGGAACTTACGACAATGGGTCTTACCGCCTTTAGCGACTCTCCTGGTATTGGAGAAGATTTTTGGTTTCACCGAGGAGATTCTCTTTTTTCGAGTCATTGAAACCCTACTTTTGTTGGCTGTCGGTTATACTTCTATCTCCTTGCTCAACGCGGTATTAGTAACCGCGACTCCCAGACATTCTTGGCAAACTGTCGTCCCCAATTTACTCTTTCAGTCCTTCCGAGCAGGGATCGTTTTGAGCGTTGTTGCCTACATTTTAGCAGCAATTTGGCATATTGATTTAGGTCAACTTGCCACGGCTGCGGGAGTGGGATCGCTAGTGATTGCACTGGCATTGCAAGATACGCTTAGTAATTTAGTATCGGGATTTTTACTCATTTTAGAAAGTCCGTTTAAAATGGGAGATTGGATTCAAGTGGGAGAAATTGAGGGGGAAGTTATCGAAATCAACTGGCGTGCGGTGCGATTGAAAACGCGCGATCGCGACGTAGTTGTAATTCCCAATGGCAGTTTGGGACAAGAAACAATCCAAAACTATACTCTCCTCGATCCCCTACATGGTATTCGGGTTTTGGTACGATTTTCTTACTTCGATCCTCCCAACCGCGTTATACAGCTTCTTCAACAAACGGCAATGACTGTTAACGGGGTGATGCAGGAACCGCCACCAGACGTAGAAACTCAACTTTATACGAATAGTGCCATTGAGTACGAGGTTAAACTTTACATCAAAGATTTTGTAGCATTAGAAGATATTAGAAGCGAATTTTTGACCCGCGTTTATTACTCGGCAAAACGGTATGGGTTTACGCTTCCCTACGCCGATAAAATTGAATATAAGATTGATAGTTTCCCCCGCGAAGAAGGCGTTTCAGCCGAGGAGATCGCCGCCTCTCTCAAACAATTGCCCTACTTTGCATTTCTCGATCGCGAAACCCTCGACCGTCTCGCGCAGTCGTCGGCGGTTGCCCATTTTGGCATAGGAGAACGGATCGTGCAAGCGGGAGAGGTGGATCGTTATTTTTATATTATTGTACAGGGTAGTGTTTTACTCTCGGTTAAGGATAGCAAAGCTCGGGAACAGGAGGTTGCTTTTTTATCCAGTGGAGATATTTTTGGCGAGACCATCTTTTTGCAGGGGAAACCGAGTTTGGTATCGGCGATGACAATTGACGATTTGAAGGCGATCGCGATCGCGCCGGATGTCGTATTGGATATCGCCTACCGCTATCCGAGATTTGCTCGAGAAATGAACCAGTTTATCGAAGCGCGAAAGGCAGATATTCGCAAGGCAAAAGGGGAACGAAGGGAGGAGCGCACAACGACGACTGACTCGTCCAAAGGTTGGCATCATCCCCTCTTAGAAGGGTTGTCGGAATAACGCGCGATCGCTTTTTTGTCTTGGGGTGAGAACTGCTCGAAAGTAATCTTACTTCAGGTACTCCCGAACGATAAATGCTTGTTGGCGACCTTTAACGTTTTGCTTCATCACTCGAAGAAGACGATTGTCCATCGGTCGTTTATCTTGGGAAAAAAAGGTGTGAATTGTCTGCACTTTACCAATGTAGTCTCGATCGGCTTTGAAAACGACAATCCCTGCATGAGTTGAAGTTGTGGAGTGCAGGTTGATAAAATCTTGTCGATTTTCGGCAATTTCGGGACTCAGCAGTCCGGGCGGAAATCTTTTTGGAGTCGAGCGATCGTGTACAATAAAGACCATTTCGATAGATTAACTATGTCCCAAGAACGCCTCATCATTTTTACCCGCTACCCCGAAGCTGGAAAGACGAAAACTCGCCTCATCCCAATTTTAGGCGCGAAGGGTGCGGCGACGTTACAGCGCGACATGACCGAACACACTCTAGCACGAGTCAAAAGTTGCGATCGCCCTCTTTCGGTGGAAATTCATTTTTCGGGGGCAAATTTCCAACAAATGCAAGATTGGTTGGGAGAACAGTGGACGTATCGCGAACAGAGTCAAGGCGACTTAGGACAGCGCATGGCTTCTGCCTTTTCTACTGCTTTTGCTGACGGGATGGAACGGGCGGTTACTATTGGTATTGATTGTCCCGAACTCGACGCAAATTTGATGAACGAAGCCTTTGAGAAACTGGAAACGTGCGATTTAGTTTTGGGACGGGCTGCCGATGGGGGATATTATTTAATTGGGCTGCGCAGAGATATCCCGGCTTTGTTTGAAGACATTGATTGGGGAACGTCCCAGGTGTTGCAGCAAACTGTTGCCATTGCAGAGGCGAAAAATTGCGCGATTGCCTATCTCCCTGTCTTACAGGATATCGATCATCCCGAAGATTTACCGGTTTGGGACAAGATTAACGCTTGTCTTTAATTAAAGCACATTTTTTGGGTCTCGCTCTGATTTCTCTCTACTCCCGATACTAAATCCCCTTGATAAAGAACTATTTGGGGCTGACGGGGGGACAGGGAGATGGGGAGACGGGGAGACTAAAGCTGATTCAATACTACTGCTCGAAGAGGTTCAATCTGTTTGTATTCCTGCGTTTCTGGCGGCATTTGGCGCAGTGCAAGGACGAGATGTTGCAGTGCATCTGCGTCTAAATGAGACAGCGGATACACATAGGTCCGAATACCGAACAAAACCCCGCGACTCTTCTGCAAACGCCGCAATGTTTGACGCTCGACGCGCACCCAAATTCGCTCTCCTCCGCCGTCGGCAGTAAGTTTGGACTCATTTGCATTAAGCCTCTGTGAAGGTGGCAAAAAGAGTTTTGGGGTATCAACTAAACTCCAATTAAATCGCAACCCAGAAGCATTGGGTTTTAGGCGCTCGAACAGATTATCGACTGGGTGCTTCAGGGTTTCTGCGTATCCGGGGACGGGACTATGAATCTGATCTAAGGGTTTTCCGAGCTTTTCTCGCAGCCGCCAGCGTAGGGGAAAACAAACTGATGCTGCTTCGAGGCGATATCCTTCAGAACTGGGAAGCATCAAGCAAAAGTCTTCTTGAACTAACCGTCCGGTTAAATCGAGAGGATGGTTTTGAAATTCTTCTAATGTCCAATATTGACCGGAAATACGGTTTTCAATCCCATTTTTGTGCTGGCGATAGATGTGGGGAAAGTGGGTCAAAAGATGTTCGAGCAATACCGTTAAAGTTTCCCGTTGCCCTGCTAAACTACTAGGGAGACTGACAAAGACTTCTGAGAAGCGATCGCGCAACAGTTGTTCTTTTAACTTCAGTTGCACTCTCAAATCTTTATCAATTTCGATCCAGTCCGATACGTCAAGGGGTTTGAGTCCCAAGCGCAGGGTATTTTCGCGATCGGTAAAAGGAAGATACATCGAACAGTAATCAGTAATCAGTAATCAGCGATCAGTAATCAGTAATCAGCGATCAGTAATCAGTAATCAGCGATCAGTAATCAGTAATCAGTAATCAGTAAACAGCGATCGATTCGCAGTTATCTGATGTTTTTAACGGCAATCTTTTCCTCGCGACGAAACTTACGCCTTTTGGAAGATGACAGAAAAATTATTAGCGGGCATTTCCACAACTTCTTGAAGAATTAAATGATGTTCTTTAGCAGCAGCGACAACTTCTTCGAGATCGCGCACTCCCCACTCTGGGTTTTGGGAACGCAGCATCGCGTCAAAACTTTCGTTACTGGGGGCAGTATGTTGACCGTCGCGTTTGTACGGGCCGTATAAATACAGGATACCGCCTGGGGGTAAAATGCGTTCTGCCCCTGCCAATAGTCCCAAACAGGCAGACCACAGGGAGATATGAATCATGTTAATATTCACGATCGCGCAAAGAGGCGATCGCGTTTCTGTGGTTTCTACTGGCCAAATGCGATCGCGCGCATCCAAGGCAATGGGTTCGTCGAGATTTTCGGCGGGGAATTCTTCGCGCCAAGCTGCAATACTCTCTCGATGCTGGCGATCGCGATCGGAGGGCAACCAGCGACGAGGACTCAGGCGCGGTGCCAAGAAGATGGCGTGTTCTCCCGTCCCGCTGGCGACTTCGAGAACGGTTCCCTCGGCAGGAAGAACGCGCTGCAACACCTCGAGGATAGGTTGACGATTTCGTTGAGTTGCGGGAGCGTGTTGTTGGCGATCGTTCATGATTTTGTGAGAATTCACCGAGGGAAGAATCGAAGAATAGAAGAATGGGATAAGTAGGGACACGGCATTTTCGCTTGTTTAAGTTCAATATAATAATATTGCTCTTCGCCGTGTCCCCAGAATGGCAGAATGGGAGAATTCATAGCCCGTGTAGGGACGTTATATATAACGTCCCTACGAAACCGCACGCCATTGAGCCGTTGCTAGGAACGCGGTTCAATCGCGCTTATCGCAACGCATAAACTCGTCCATTAATTAATAGGCGCGTAATCCCTTTAGCTTCCAAACAAGCACCGGTTTTCACCAACATCTGACTGTCGGGAACTTTAATCACCCGGTGAGATCGCTTAGAAAAGCGTCGGGCGACTCGATGATTGTCAAAGACCGGTAGCGTTTTTTGCTGAACTTCGTCGGTTGGAATTTCACCAAGGTCGCCAAATTCTCTGAGGGGGGGAGTGACCAATTCCGCCGCGCGATCGACAACGAGGTAGCAAATTCCCGGCAACGGGGCATCTGCCAGAGGTAAGACTTGAATATTGTCGCTTTTCGCGATCGGACGAGGAAGACTGTCCTCGTCCTCGTCCTCGTCCTCATCCTCGTCTTGCCAATTGTCGTCCTCTTCTTCAAAATCTTCCTCAAAATCCTCGTCGTCTAAATCTTCTTCCTCAAAATCTTCATCGTCTAAGTCTTCTTCCTCATCGAGAGCGATATCGTCCAAGTCTTCTTCCAGGATTGTTTTGAGGACTGGGACTTCTACACTCTCCTTTACTTCTTCTTCCTCCTCAACTTCAAAGTCATCTATTTTCGAGCGGAGGATAGGCGCTTTCCGTTGGGGAGAAGACTTGAGAGATGGCGAGGTAGAGGCAGACGAGCGCCGCCGCGTTCTTTTAACACTCGGTGCTGTTTCGTCGTCTGCAACTTCCTCCGATTTTTGCGGGGTGGGTTGCTTTCTTTTAATACTCGGTGCTGTTTCGTCGTCTGCAACTTCCTCCGATTTTTGCGGGGTGGGTTGCTTTCTTTTAATACTCGGTGCTGTCTTCTCGTCTGCAACTTCGCCCAACTTTTGCGGGGTGGGTTGATTTCTTTTAACACTCGGTGCTGTCTTCTCATCTGCCACTTCGTCCGGCTTTTCCGGGGTGGGTTGCTTTTGGGAGAATTGACTCAATACTTGAGCCGCACCGGTAGGCGTTCGACTGAGGCGCTTCTGTTGAATGAGTTCTTCGTACTCATTTTCAGGGAGGTGAGTTTTAAGGAAACGACTAATTGTCGAACTGCTAACCTGATAGCGCTCTGCCAAGGTTGAGGTTGTCTCTTGGGGGGTGCGGTACAGGTCGAGAATTTCTTGTTTGTCGGAGTCGGTTAATTTTCTGGGACTCATGCTATTTCAAGGGCGATCGCTTGCCTTTCTACGCCGTTTTCGGGGACGGCTGGATATGTCATATTCTAAGGCAGCGCCAATGGCAAAGAGAATGCCGCTGAAGACAAAGAATACTTCAAGCAAGCCGCCGCTGACGTATTCAGTGGGGAGGGTAGCCGCGTACTTAAACCACATATCGGCGACATATTTGGCGAGGGCGGCAGCCGCAATCATGCGCCACGACAGGGACACAGCCCCACCCCAAAAGGCGAGCAGCAACATGACCGAGATAATCAGTAGGGCTACGTCGCACAGGATGTAGAAAAAGTTGACGGGCGTGGAGAATTTTAGGAGATAGTCTTCGGTAGAGAGAACCCAAGGGGGAACCGATCGCGCCGAGGGAAATGCGATGTCCGAGCTTTGAGGTTCCGGTTGCGCGGAGACGGGGGATGTTAGGGGCGCGATCGCGTCGCTGATGCTTTCGATTGCGTCTGTACCGTTGCCGTCAAAATCGGCTGAGTCGGCGGGTTCTGCCCAAACCACCCAAATTGCCAAAGCCATACCCACTGCCGCGATCGCTGACAGGGTTGCCCATTGCCATCCTTCCAAGTTCAAGCGCCTGGAAAACACCGACAGCAGCATTCCGCAAGCCAGTAAAATATAAAAAGCCATATAAAAGAAATCGGCTGGGGAAATTTCCGGGTCGAGTCCCCAATAGACTTCCCAAAAGCCGAAAATCAAATCGGCGATAAAATAAGACAAAATACCCAAACCGAGACAAAGCCAGACATTGCGTCCGCTCATGATTTTCGGGCTGCGCCAATTGCGATAGCACAAGATGACCGCACCGATAAATGGAGTACATTCGGCGACGTAGGTTCCGATTAAGTACCCTTGGGAATCTCCAATTTCCGGCAAGACAATGCCAGTCACAAACAGCGAGACCGATAGAATTGCCCAGGCAATTCCCAAGTAGATGATAGTTTGGCTGTTAAACAGCGCTTCAGACTCCGGCGATTTTTCTACAGAGCTGCTCATAGGACTTTCTTTGGGCTAATCAGGAGTATATTGTAGCAGGTGGGGGCGGCTGAGGACGCACATTTGCGGCAGCTAGCGCCACCGCTTTCCAAGGGGGGACTGTTGCAACCAAGCCGTAAACTGCTGTCGGTCTGGCGCGGACATATCCTGCAAAATTTCTTGAACCTCTTCGGCAAAGCTAGCGTTGCCGAAATAGTCTTTCCCCAGACGGTATAGTTCTTGGAGGAGGGTAATCAAGTGATGTTCTTCCCACGGCGGAACTTTGGTCAACTCCAGCGGATCGATTCCGTTGAGCAAACGCTCCACGCCTTGGGGAGAGTCGGCTTGGGGGAATTTCCACTCGACAAAAACTTCGACAAGATCTTTTTGAAATTGTTTGGCTTGTCGGTTCCCTAAGAGATCCTCGATATCGAGGTAGATGGTTTGCAGGAGAATCAGACACGCTTGGGTTAGGGGAACCATCTTCGCATCGGCTACTGCATCTTCCTCGCTGCCCAGTTGCTCTAGGCGAATTCGTCCCCAAATGCTATAGCGATCGGGTTCTTCGAGGAGGATGCAAAACTTGCCTTGGTTATCCGTAAGATCCCGCCAGTAACTTCGCGCTTCTTCGGCTTGGCTGGCTGCAAAAACACCGATCAGGCGGAAGCTCTGATCTTGATATTTCAGAATGGGGATTTTTTGTTCTCGCTTCGGGTGCTGAATACTGGAGATTTCAACATCCTGTCTTTTCAAAATAAACATGATATTGGCAAATGATTCCTGACGGGGGTTTAGGGGCTATGACATAATAGATTACTTGACAAGCATCCCGTTCGCCGGAGCGTCATTTTTACAGCTAGGATCTCGGGTAAGGGGGCTGCGCGCGATCGCGCGAGTGCTATGGCGACTCGGTGCGAGGCTATCTCCATTTTTGCTCGAGCGTGCTTGATTCTCATCTGCTGCTTCTATTGAGTTGCCTTACAGTTTACCCTGAGATCTCGGTTGCGAGTACAGGAACGGGTAAACTCCAAGGGGGAAGAGTCATTGCATTAGCCGCCGCGATGCGGATACAATGTTGACAATCCCCCTTGTTTTGGGTGCGTAACTCAGGCGGATAGAGTAGTTGCCTTCTAAGCAATTTGTCACAGGTTCGAGTCCTGTCGCACCCGTCCCCAAAACACCATATACTGTGGTTCTTAAGTCCCTAGAAGTGGTTGCCTTCCTGTTGTTTGTTCTGAAACTGTTCCGAAAAGAAATCAGAACACATTCAGAACAAATGTACTGTTACCACTGTCTCTCTTACGAGGCGCACGAGGACGCGGATATCCCCGAAATCGATTCCTGTCACGACTGGTAACTGTGTCAACCTCTCTCCCTGTCAGCCCGTAAGATTGAGTTAACACAAAGGAAGATAGGACACGGTTGTACACACCACTGGAACGAGGTATCTTCGTTATCGTTCCCTTTCCTGAGAAGCTCATTAAATGATTTCTATTAATGAAATTCCACATAAGTACCTCGCCAAAATCAATTACACATAGCGATTCAAAGAGAACTGAGGCACAGTGGGAGCTTTGGGCGGGTGTCATCAGTAATCTACTTTGTGTAAGTGCTTAGGAAGAACATAGACAAATGAAGGTGCGCTACTGCCCCAACGTATCATAAGGATTCGGGATGCCGTCGCACAAGCGCTTATCTTCCTCGCTGATGTTGGGATTAGTTGTCAGGTAGTCCCGTAACCAGCTACAACCTTTAATCAATAGATCGTCAAGGTCTAAATTCAATAACCATAGCTGTGCCCATTGACCTCTATTATTGCTCAACACTAGAGTTTTCCCAACCTTCTAAGGTTTTTATGAGTTTTCCATTACTATTCCAAAGCTGATTTCCTATCAGTAGCGAGCTTGAGGTGCATTTTAAGAAATTTCCAGAAGAGTTCAATTTGCCAGCGCAAACGATAAAAGTCGCCAATTTCTGAATTGCTAATTCCTTTCTCTCCCTCGTCGGGTAAATTCGTTA